>DASYNV010000283.1:0-12020 GCA_036008365.1 Steroidobacteraceae bacterium
ACGTGACGCCGAAAATCGCGTCCGTGACTACGCCCAAGCTTCCATCCCCGTAGTCGACCAGCCAATCGCCGGGGCGCCCGTGCAGGCGCGAGACGCCATCGGCCAACAGCACGTCGAAGGGTTCCGTCATCCGCAGCGCCAGGATCCGGTTGCGCAGACTCACGTAGGTGCCGGCGTGGCCCGGCGGTGTCGAAGCGGCGGGGCGGTACTTATCGCCAAAGTGCGAGCGTGACACGCGCCAGCGCTCGCCCGCGATACCGGTCAGAATCGCATCGCCCGGCTGCGCCTGGACCGCGCCTTCCGGTGTCTGCACGGTGCAGGGCTGCTCGGCGAATTGAACCTGGACTTCGCGCTCGAGCTTGCGCGCGTTCACATGGCGCGGATCGCCGACCAGCTCCGTCAGGTACCCGCGTTTGCCGCTGGAGCGATAAAGCTGCGGCACGGTGCGGTCAACCCGCGCTCCGGGCCATCGCGGCGTGCACCCCGTCGCGCCATTGCCGCACGACGCGCATGTCGCGCATCGCGGCCGGGACTCCGTCGAGCAGGCTCGCGGCCTCGCGCAGGTTCTGGGCGCTATGCGTCTTGTCGGCGAGCGCCTGCACGTAGAGCGCGCTCGCAAGTTCCACCGGCTGCCAGCGGTCGCCGTGATTGCGGCTTGCGAGCTCGCGCTGGAACTTGATGACCGGACTGATCGCCTGGAGGGCTTGCGCCGCATGTCCCTGCCGCGCCAGTGCCAGCGCCAGCCAGATCGACAGATTGGCGCGGTCGCGATGGTCGGAAGTGGATTCGGTGGGCCATTTTTCGCGCGCCTCAATGCCGCCGCGCAGGGCGCGCTCGGCGCCGGCATAGTCGCCGAGTTGATAGGCCGCTTGCCCGGCGATCGTATCTGCGAAAAACAGCGTCGCGTATTTCTGAAATTCCTGCAGTCCGGATTTGGGCTTGAGCGGCTGTACGCGCTCGAGCTGCTGCAATATCAGCCGGCGCGCGCCGGCCGCGTCGCCGCGCTCGAGTGCCAGGCCGCCCTCGCCAATTTTTGCCGAGGCGTCAGCAATCGTAGGCTCGATGCTGTCCGCCGGCTCGGTCTTGTAGAGCTTGGTCCAGATCGGGGTAGCGACAGCCAGGGTCGCTTCGGCGCCCGCGAAGTCTCCGGCTTGCGCCTGCTGATAGGCCGTGAAAGTTATGAAGTAGCAGGTCACCATCGCAAAGCCGGAGCCACCCGGGATCGCCTGTTCTGTCTCGGTGATGCTCTTGAGATAGTGGGGAATCGACTCGCGAATGTGGCCCGCGGACCAGAGCGCGCCGCCAATACCCTGCTCAGTGTTGCCGAGGTTGTTGAGCGTCACGACATTGCCAGGATCCAGCCGCAGCATGTTCTCGGAGGTGACCTCGCCACGCAGCCCCATCTTGAGCGTTTCGGCGGGATCAAGGCTGTTGCTTGCAATATCGACCAGATCGCTCTCGAGTACCTGCTGCGAATGCAGCGCCAATCGATAGCCCGGACGCAGCGCCAGCACCCGGTCACTCATGGCTAGCGCTTCTTCGCCGACCTGGCGGGCTTCATCCAGGTGTCCGGTCACCAGCAGCGATTCGCTCAGCCAGGCGCCGCCTTCTTCGTACAGCGCCTGCATCTCGATATTCTTTGGATCGCGAGCACCGAGATCGTCCGCCAGCTGCATGGAGCGTCGTAGGCTTTTGACCGCGCCTTCCTGGTTGTTCGCGTTGGCCTGCTCCCAGCCGACGCGCACCAGTACTTCTGCGTAGGCGCGCCGGACCTCGGCCGAGGCGCCCGATGCATCGGCTAGTGGCTGCAGCAGTTCCAGTGCGCGCTTGCCAGCGGCCGGTCCTTGCGGGTCGTTCTGATTATCGAGGATGGCCGCCTTGATGTTCATGGCCTGCGCCAGGCCGATGGTGGTGCTCTCGGCCGTGTCGCCGGCGCCGCGCAAATGCTCGAGCAACTGGATGGCCTCGTTGACGCTGGTGGTGGCCGGCGCCATGTTGCCGAGCTGCCGCATCGAACGGGCGTAATAGACCATCGCGATCGCACCATTACGAATCGTCTGCGTGTCCTTGAGATCCGCGGGCAGCGCATGGAAGTAATCGATCTGCCGCTTGGCAAATTCCCCCGCCACGTCCAAGCGCCCGAAGGTCTCGAGTTGGTTGGCGAAATCGTTGGTCAGATACCCCAGCAGGTTCTCGGCCTGCTCACGACCCTGCTCGGCGATGGCCCGCGTCTGCTGGGCTTCGCGCTCGGCGCGCCGGGCACGCTGGGTGCTGAAGAACGCCAGCACCGCGGCCACGATGGCGCCCAGCGCCAGCACGACGCAGATACTCGCTATCTTGCGCGCGCGGACCAGCGCCCGGCGCGCGGCGAGCTCGCGCTCGCGCTGCTCGGCCAGCAGCCGGTCGGTGGCTTCGCGCGCCTCGCGCTCGTGGCGCGCGTCGCGGCTGGCCTTGACCACGCTGCACAGCACGTCGTGCGTGAGCTCGACGCGGCGCACGTCGAGGCGCTCCTCGATGCGCAGCAGCCGGCGATTGACCAGTACGGCGAGCGTGTCCGGACTCGCACCGGCGTCCGCGAAAGCGCTGAGTACACGCTCTTCGGCAATGTTTTCGCGGAAGCCCGAAGCGGTCAGCAGCTGCTCTTCGATCACGCGCCGCACGGCCGGTGGCTGGTCGGCCAGCGAGCGCTCGTAGAAGTTGCTCAGGATCGTGGCGTGCGATCCGGCCAGCAGATCGAGCGAGATGTCGCCGCGGCCCTGCGCGATGCGCGCATCGTTGAGCTCGCGGCAGATCAGGCTCAGCAGCGACGGCTCGACTTCGGCATTGGCAATCTCGGCCCCGCCGGCAACGAAGCGCACGATGGCCGCAGCGACCTCCTCCGTCACCAGGCCCTTGCCGGGCCGGATCACAGCGGCGAGCGCCTGCTGGCCGGTCATCGGCGCCAGCCGCAGACGATTCTGCGTGATGCTGGGCATCGAGTTCTTAAGGCCCTCGAGCGGCGCGAGGTAGTCCTCGCGCAGCGAGATCACGACGCGATAGTCGCTGCGGCCGAAGTCGAAGCGCTCGGCCGCCGACTCATCCTCCTCCAACCGGGCTTCGAGCGCCTTCGGCGGCCGGTTCTCGACCAGGTCGGCCATATCGGTGATGAAGCGAGCGGCGCGCTCGCGGCCGAAGTCATCGCTCTGCGCGAGCGTGAAAATCTCCTCGAACTGATCGAAGATCAGCAATGGCACCAGCGTGGCGCCGGCGGCATCGCGCAGTACGTCATCGCGATGATGCAGGAATTCCCACAACGACTCACCCGGAGCGGCGACGCCGATCTGCGTCCACTGACCGGAGGCGCGCGCCGCATCGGCGATGGCCTGCTTGATCTGCTCGGACGGTTCGGGTGCGCTGCGCGCGTAGTCGATGCGCACGTAGACGGGGCAGTAGCCCTGCGCCCGCAGCCGCGGCACCAGGCCCGCGCGCAGGATCGAGGTCTTGCCCAGGCCGGATTGTCCGAACAGCACCGTGAGCAGCTTGCGCTGCACGCGGCGCGCGAGCTCGGAGACTTCCTCTTCGCGGCCGTAGAAATACTGGCGCGTCTCCTCGGTAAAGGAAGCCAGACCCAGCCAGGGGTTGCGCTCATCGACTGCGGGGCTGTAAGGCTGCGCGTTCATTGCCGCCGCGCCCGCATGAAGTCGGTGAGCCGCTGCGCGAATTCCGGTGAGACGCGCCCGCCCGCTAGCTGCGAGAAGTGCAGCGCCTTGAACTTATCGGGGACCAGCGCCTCGGCCGCCGTCGTGGCATCGATCGACACCGGCAGGATGAACAGCGCCCCGTCCGCCATGTTGCGGCTACGGTCGAGGGCGTAGCTCCACTCACGCCGGAAATAACCCTCGAGCCGCCGCTGCGTGGTCGATGAGACCACCGGGATGAAGTACGAGCAGCGCGCGATGTTGCGCTGGATCTTGCGATCGTAGTCGTCACCGACCTCGAGTCGATCGATGTCGAACCAGGTCGTGACGCCGGCCGCTTCCAATCCGGCCTTGATCTGCTGCACGGCGGGCAGATCTTCGCGCGCGTAGCTGATGAAGACCGCATTGTCCGGCATCTCGCGCGCCGGCGGGAGGAAGCGCGCCGCTTCGCCGATGATGGTGGCGGAGGCCGATTTGCTGCGTGTGCGCCAGCGCCGGTACAACTCGTCGACGAAGCGCTCGGCGCCCATATAGATGCGTGTGCGCACGCTGACCTGCTGCAGGAAGGCCACGAGCCGCTCGTCCTCGCCGGTGTGATCGTCGGCCATGACTTCACCGACATCGCGTGGATCGGACAGGCGCTGGCGCTTGGCCATGCGCAGGAACAGCCGCGCGAGCCAATTGGTGAAATTGCTGCCGATGAACAGCAGGTGATTGTGCTCGAGCTCGTGAAACAGTTTCTCGGGCGCCAGGTGCTCGTTCTGCAGCGCGCAGATGAACTCGAGCAGATCCTCATCCGAGATGACATAAGTCGGTGAGGCCGAGACGCGGCCGAAGAGCTGATAGACCAGCGGGCGCTGCAGCCGATCGCGCTCGGACGGCAGATCGGCGACGCGGTTGGGCGCGTAGCTGATCACATCGGTCGACGGCGCACCGCCGAAGCGTTCGAGGTTGATGGCGGTCTCGAGCAGCGGGTCGAATGTGGTCGAGACGAACAGATCGAAGTCCGTGATGGCGGCCAGCTTGCGCAGGGCCGGCGGCGGCTCGAATTGCGCATCCTTGAGGATGCTGCGCACGCGCACGTAGATCTCTTCGCGCCGGCCGCGCGCAGCCAGAAACAGGCAGATCACATCATTGAGCGTATAAGTGGGCGGCAGCTGCGAGGTGTCGACCGAGAGACGGCCCGCGAGCTTCTCCGCCAGCCAGTCGTACAGCAGCCGCGGACCGCGATCGGTCGTCACCTGCAGCAATTCCGGGCCAACGATCGGGATGACACGCCGCTCCTCGATGAAGCTGAGCAGGTCGTCCCAGGCGTCATCGTCGAGTGTGCCGGCCGGAGCCCGTAGCGTGGAAGTGTTGCTCACCGTGCGCGATTCATCACTAGCGTGCTGTGTCCCTATGCCAACTCGTCGTGTACGTCTGCCATCCGCGCGAATTATTGAGCATTGGAGCGCTGGTGGCGGCGAATTTGCGGCGGTCGCTGAATGTGGTGCGCGGCAGTATAACGCGCGTTAATTACACGGTATAGGCTTGTGTCGGCGCTGCCGCCGGCGCTACCGTGTCGGCACAATGCAAACCGGGCCTTTGCACTCGGGCGGCGACCGTGCGCTGGTGGATGAGAATCGCCGCTTCTACGACGGTCTCTGGTCGGGCGCCCGATTGGTCGAACCGACGCGGTTCAATACCTGGCCGCTGGTGCAGTCGTTGCTGCAGACGCCTGGTACGCGGCTCGAAGTTGCACCGGGATTGCGGCCACGACTGCCCATCGCCGGCACGCGCTTCGTCGACATCAGCGCACCGGCCCTGGCCAAGCTGCGCAGCCGCGGCGCGCAGGTGGCGTTCGGCGAAGTGACTTCACTGCCATTCGGGACGGCCGTGTTCGATCTGGTGTGCGCACTCGACATCATCGAGCACGTCGAAGACGAGGATGCCGCACTGTCGGAGCTGTCGCGGGTCGCCAGGCCGGGGGCTACGCTGCTGCTGTCGACGCCGCTGCATCCCTCGCTCTGGACGCCGTTCGACGATTTCGTCGGCCACAAGCGGCGCTACGAGCCGGAGCGTCTGGCGGACAAGCTGGTGCAGCACCATCTGGCGCTCGAGCGCAGCGCCGTATTCGGCATGGCGCCGCGTTCCTCGCGGCTGCTCGATCTCGGCATGTGGTGGCTCTCGCACCACCGCGAGCGTGCGCTGTGGTGGTACAACCATGCCTTCATGCCGCTGGGCCTGAGGTTCCAGAAGGCACTGCATCTGACCCCGGGTATGATCGCCACCGAGGGAGTCGACGAGGTGCTGCTGGTATGTCGCAGGGAAGCGCACTAGCTTGACGGCCGGCGTGGGACCGTCGCCCGCGACCAGGCCGCTGCCGCTGGTCTTGCTGGCTTCCGCTGCGTTGTTCATCAACTACGTGGATCGCGGCAATCTCGCGACCGCCGCCTCCTTGATCCAGGAGCAGCTGCATCTGAGCGCGACCCAGCTCGGACTGCTGCTATCCGCATTCTTTTACAGCTACGTTCCGGCCCAGCCAATGATCGGGTGGCTTGCCGAGCGCTTCGGCGCCCATCGCATACTCGGTGCCGGCGTTGCGATCTGGTCGCTGTCGACTCTGTTCACCGGCTTCGCGGGTGGCTTCGTCTCGCTGCTGCTGCTGCGCCTGATGCTCGGGCTCGGCGAAAGTGCCGGATTTCCCTGCGTCTCCAAGCTGGTGGCCGTGGCCGTCGAGCCCAGTCGCATCGGCCTGGCCAACGGTGTGATCGCGTTTGCCTACCTGGTCGGGCCCGCGGTCGGCACGACGCTCGGTGGCCTGCTGATGAATCTATTCGGATGGCGAGTGGTATTCGTGCTGTTCGGCGCGGTGTCCTTGCTCTGGCTTTGGCCGTGGAGCCGGGTGCGCGTGGCAGCGCCGATGCCGCGCGCCGATGCTCCGGGAGCCGATGAGCCTACGTACTGGCAAATCCTGCGCGAACGCGGCCTGTGGGGTGCTGCTTTGGGGCATTTCGCGGCGAACTACAATTTCTACTTCTGCCTGGCGTGGCTGCCGTATTACCTGATCAAGTCGCGAGGGTTTTCGATGACGTCGATGGCAGGCCTGCTCGGCTTTGCCTACCTCATCAACGCCATTGCCGGATTACTCGGGGGCTGGCTGTGTGATGCGTGGATTCGCTCCGGCCGTTCCGCGAGCGTGATCTACAAATCGATGATGGCACTGAACCATGTGGTGTCGATCGCGGCCATGATCGGCATGGCGTTGCTGCCGCTACGGGGCTCGATCGCGTGCCTGTTCGCCTACGAGGTCGTATTGGGACTGTCGTCGCCCGGGATCTACGCGATCCCACAGATCATGGCCGGTCCCGCGGCCACCGGCCGCTGGGTCGGGGTACAGAACAGCTGCGGCAACATCGCCGGCATCTTCGCGCCGTGGATTACGGGCATGCTCGTCGATGCGACCGGCAGCTTCGACAGCGCCTTCCTGCTCGCGGCGCTGATCAATGTGCTGGGACTCGTCGGCTGGATGTGGATCCTGCCGCGGGTCGAACCGTTGCGATGGAACGCGGCCGCAGCCTGAGGCAGCGCGGCTATTCGAAATTCTCCGCGCGAACCTCGAGCATCACGACCTGGCGGCGTGCCGCAAAGTCGCGCAGCGCCCGCTCGAGCGATTCGAGACTGTCGATCGGGCGATGAGCGTAGCCGTAGGCCCGCGCGAGATGGGCCAAGTCCGGCGGACCGACATCGACACCTTCCGGTTCGATATCCACGGCCAGCATCGAATGCTTGATCTCGCCATACCCGCGATTGTTCCAGACGACGATCGCCGACCAGGCGCCAACCTCGCGCGGCACCGCCAATTCGCTCAGCGAAAACTGCAGCCCGCCGTCACCCACCAGGCAGATCACCGGCCGATCGGGCGCACCGAGTCCGGCGCCGGTCGAAGCGGGTAGTGCATAACCAAGCGTGCCGTAACCGGTGGCGCTGTTGAACCAGGAGCCGGGCGTGGCCGCCGCAAAACCCAGGTTGCCGGCGTAGACCGGTTGGGTCGAGTCACCCACCAGGATCGCATTCGGCACCGTCTCCCGGATCAGCTCCAGAAAAGCGATTTCGCGTCGCATGGCCCCGCTCAGCAGTGCGAGCGCCTCATCGCGCGCGCGCTGAGCTGCCGCCGCGCCGCGCAGGGGCGGCGCGCGGCCGACGCCGGCATCCAGGATCGCACGTACGGTTGCGCGCGCGTCCCCGAGCAGGGCCAGCGACGGTCGGAAGTTGCGATCGAGCTGAGATTGCTCGATGTCGATGCGGATCAGCTGCGGTAATGCCGGAAAGCCGCCGACCGAATACAAGTCGTAATCGGTGGGTCCAAGCTCGGTGCCAACGGCGAGCACGACATCAGCCGCGGCGATCAGCGCGCGGATCGGTGCCAGCGAGGGGCTCAGCGACACACCGAGCGGATGCTGCGGCGGGAGTAAACCGCGCGCATTGATCGTCATGACCACGGGCGCACCGAGCGTTTCCGCGAGCTCGCGGATCCCGGCGGCCGCAGCCACGCCGCCACCGCCCGCAAGGATGACCGGCGCGCGTGCCTGCGCGAGCCGTCGCGCCGCCTCCGCCACGCCGGTCGCGGCCGCGGCGCGCGCCGGTGGCACCGGCCTGGCGGCAGGCGCCGGCAGAGCGCTGGCATCGCCGGCCAGCACGTCACGCGGGATCTCGAGATATGCCGGTCTCGGGCGCGCGCCACTGGCGGCGGTGAACGCTCGCGCCAGTGCGTCCGGCAGCCGGTCCGGAGCGGTTACGCGCTCGGCGCTGACGCTGACCCTGCTCGCGATGCCGAGCTGGTCGGGCAGCTCATGCAGATAGCCGCAACCGGTACCGATTTCCTCCTGCCGGTTTTCGCTCGAGATCACGATCAATGGGATCGAATCGCCGTAGGCTTGTCCCATTGCGGTAATGATGTTGGTCAACCCCGGTCCCGTGATCGTGAAGCAGATGCCGGGCTGTCCGGTAACGCGGGCGTAGCCGTCGGCCATGAATCCGAGTCCCTGCTCGTGCCGGCCGGTGACGTGGCGAATACTCGAAGCAGCCAGGCCGCGATAGAGCTCGAGGTTGTGCACTCCGGGAATGCCGAACACGTGGCGCACGCCCCGAGCCTCGAGCGTCTCGATCAGGTAATTGCCGAGCTTCTTGCTCATCGCCTCCCCTTGTGACGGGCCATTATCCCATGGCGCGGGCAGACCAGCGCGCAGGCCGGCTCGACTCGGGCGATACTGCGCGCATGCAACCCAGCAGCTACGCGCGTTTGCCGCAACACTTCTACGCGCGGCTCGGTCCGACACCGGTCGCCAAGCCCCGAATGATTCAGTTCAATCGCGCGCTGTCGGCGGAGCTGGGTCTCGGCGTCGACGGACTCGATGAGGATTCGCTGGCGGCGATCTTCTCCGGCAATCAGCTGCCGGTCGGCGTCGAGCCGATCGCGGCCGCCTATGCCGGACACCAGTTTGGCTACTTCGTGCCGCAGCTCGGTGACGGGCGCGCAATTATCATCGGCGAGGCACGCGATCAAACCGGTACGCTGCGCGACATTCAGCTCAAGGGCTCCGGGCGCACGCCGTTCTCACGCAATGGCGATGGCCGCGCGGCGCTCGGCCCGGTGCTGCGCGAGTACCTGGTCAGCGAGGCCATGCACGCACTTGGAATTCCGACCACGCGATCGCTGGCCGCGGTGCTGACCGGCGAGTTCGTGATCCGCGAACAGCGTCTGCCGGGTGCGATTCTGACGCGCGTGGCTGCGAGTCACGTGCGTGTGGGTACCTTCCAGTACTTCGCTGCGCGCGGGCAGGAGGACGCCGTCCGGCAGTTGGCCGACTACGTGATCGAACGCCACTACCCCGAGGTGCGTTCGAGCGATCGTCCTTATCTGGTGTTGCTGCAGATCGTGGTGGCGCGACAGGCTGACCTGATCGCGCGGTGGATGCACGTCGGCTTCATCCACGGCGTCATGAATACCGACAACATGGCGCTGTCGGGCGAGACCATCGACTATGGTCCATGCGCGTTCATGGACACCTTCGATCCCGCTCAGGTCTTCAGTTCGATCGACAGCTTCGGGCGCTACGCCTATGCCAACCAGCCGCGCATCGCGCAGTGGAATCTGGCCCGGTTCGCTGAAACCATTTTGCCGTTGCTCGATGCGGCTCCTGAACGCGCGGTCGAACTGGCCACGGAAGAAGTCAGCCGGTTCACGACACTCTATGCGCAGCAGTGGCTATCAGGTGTGCGTCGCAAACTGGGCTTCTCAACGGCCGAGGACGCCGATCGCGAGCTCGCGCAGGCATTGCTCGATCTGATGCAAGCGCAACAGGCGGATTTCACACTGACCTTCCGGCGGCTCGCGGACGGCGTGTCGGCGGCGCAGGGCAGTGGTACCGCGCGCACCCTGTTTGCCGATCCCAGCGCCTTTGACGCCTGGTGTTCGGTCTGGCAATCGCGTCTGGCACGTGAACCGGCATTATCGGATCGAGCCGAGACCATGCGGCGCGCGAATCCGGTCTTCGTTCCTCGCAATCATCGCATCGAGCAGGTCATCGAAGCGGCGGTCGCACACGAGGATTTTTCGCCATTCGCCGAGCTGCTGGCAGTCGTGACCGATCCGTACCGCGATCAGGAGGGCCACGAGCTTTACGCGCAGCCGCCGGCGCCGTCCGAGCGCGTGCTGCAGACCTTCTGCGGTACCTGACTGTCCGCGACAGCGGCTACTGTGGTGCCTGCGGTTGCGAGGCCGCAGCGGTCGGCTCCTCGGACACGGGTGCACTCGTCGGCGCCGACGGGGCGGCGGGAGTCGATGCCGGAGCGGGATCTGTCTGGGCTGCGGCATGGCGCGCGGGCGCCCGCTCGGACTCTTCGGCCGAGGGCGGCAACTGCTGTGCGCCGAGTGCAGCGATATGGACCACCGATGGGTTATCCCGCAACTTGACGTAGAAATGATCCACGGTCGGGTGAGGCATCGGAAGCGCCGAGCCCGGGAACCCGTCGGGCACCTGCGTGGGGCGATCGAATTTGGGATCACTCGAAATCGACTCGACCAGGAACAGATTGGACCCCGAAAGCTTGCAGGCGAGTTCGGGTGTCGCCGGGCATTTGAGATCTCTGAGGATGGGCAGCCGCACCAGCGTCGCCAGCGGTTGCCAATCGCCTGCGATGCCGCCCACGACCACGCGGAACTGCAACGGACCCGCAGCCGAGAATCCGAACGCCCTGGAGGGATCGAGCGATGCCACGGCGACCGAGGCATTCTGCAGTGTGATGCCGTTGCCGATACTCAGCGTCGTCGAGAACGACTCGTCGGTGGTTGCAACTTCGAGCGCCTCATCGCGTGTGAACGTCGCCGGCGTCTGAGCTCGCATCGAGAAAATCAGCTTGGCGTCCTGCGGCAGCTCGTTGCTATCCGTGAGCACGATGTTGCTGTGATTGCCGGCGGCCGAGGGCTGCACGCTGTGGCCGATCAATTTGACGCTCGGACGTGGGCCGTCGACCAGCACTGCCAGATCGAATGCCCGCCCGTCCCTGAGTGTCACCTGCGCCTTGAGATTCTCCTGCGCCGCAAACGCAGCGGCGGCCTGCGGATCCTGCGCCATCATCGCCAGCTGATCACCGGTCTTGCTGTTGATCAACTTACCGGGCGAAAATTCGACGCCCTTGATGGACATGTCGGCGACTTCATCGAGTCGGCTGCCCTTGAGAACACCCTGCGAGTCGCCGGCATGCATCGTGAAACCGTCCAGGCGCGCCGCATCCGCGAATGCCCGCAGCGATACGGGCACGGGCTGATTCACACCGTGCTGCGTCACCAGCAGCGTCATCGTGCCGGGTTTGGCGTCCTGCAGCGGCAGCTTCAGCTCCACCTCGTTCGGTGTCACTGCTTTCCATTCCGCCTTCAACTGCTTGCCGGCTGGATCCTTGAGCATGATGCCGTCGATGCAGCTGACGCTGTCGGCCTGCAGATGGATCGTCTCTTCACGCCCGACGATCAGGGCGCCCTGGTCCTTGGCAAGCGCCAGGGTCTGCGTTCTGGCGTTCACGAGCTGGAAGCTCGGGCCGGTGTAGGTCTCGAATCCCCAATAGCCGTGCAGCGAACCGCGCACACTGTCGCCCAGATTGGCGCCGCTGAGCCCCGACGTGTCGATCACGAATCCGCCCTGACCCGGATCGGCCGTGGCGCGCAGATCGATGCTACGACCGTCTTTGGAAGTCAGCGTCAGCAGGACATCGTGCGCGTACCCGGTGGAGAAGACCAGCGGCGCACCTTCGACCGGCAGCACCAGCGAGCTCTCGCGAGCGCAGTAAATCTCCTTTGGATCGACC
>DASYNV010000284.1:0-7258 GCA_036008365.1 Steroidobacteraceae bacterium
CAACGCGCTCCGAGCTTGCCGATCGGATCCTGCCGGACCTGCTCGAGGCGGCGCAGCGCTACGGCGATGATCTGGCGCGCCAGGCCGCGCAGGTGCTGGCGCACTGGGATCGCTGCCTCGATGCCGCCAGCCGCGGCGCGCTGCTGTTCCTCAATTGGAGCGACCAGCAGCATGCCGTCAACGGCTACGCGGCCGCGGGCTTCGCGCGTCCCTATGATCCGCATGATCCCCTGACGACCCCCGCGGGACTCGCCGATCCGAAAGCCGCGGTCGCGGCGCTGCAGGCCGCCGCACGCGACACGATTGCCACCTATGGCGCTCTCGATGTGCCGTGGGGCCAGGTCATGCGCTTCCATGTCGGTTCGGTGGATCTGCCCGCGAGCGGCGGACCCGGCCGGCTCGGTGTGTTCAATGTGATCGACTACGCAGCGCTGCAGAACGGTACGCGTGCGGCCAACTTCGGTGGCAGCTATACCGCCGTCGTGAGCTTCGATTCGCCGTCGCGGGCCAAGGTGCTGTCCTCGTATGGCAGCAGCTCGCAGCCCGGCTCGCCGCATTCGAACGATCAACTGCCGTTGCTGTCGGCCGGAACACTGCGCGATGCCTGGCGAACACGCGCCGAGGTCGAAGCCCACCTCGAGAGCATCGATCGCTTCTGAGGGGTGTCAACCTGCAGGTTGCCCTGAGAGCAGTTTCTCGATCGTGGCCGTGAAATCCTGCCTGAGCCGGGTGTTGAAGCTGCCGGTGGCGGCGGCGGCAAAGCCTGCGTGCACGCTCCTTACGCGACCGTCGCGGCCGACGAAGAACGTGGTCGGATAGGCATCGAGATTTACGGCCTGGGGCAACCTGGCGTGCAGATCATCGAGCGTGCCGGCCAGCAACACCGTGTAGTCGAGGCCGAAGTCCTTGACGAAGGCGCGCAGGCGCACCGGGTTGGCGTACTGCTCAGGCTCCTCGAAACTCAAAGTGACGATCTCGAGCCCGCGGCTGTGGTACTTGCGGTAGAGCGTCTCGAGAAAAGGGGCCTCGTCGTGGCAATTCGGGCACCAGCTCCCCGCCACATCGATCACCACGACCTTGCCTCGGAAGCGCTGGTCGGTGTTGGAGACCAGACGGCCGCTGAGATCCGGAAAGCTGAATTGGAACGGCTCGTTCGGATCCCTGACGCCCGTGTGCCTGGTGGGATCCGCGGCGTCCGGGATCCCGCGCGCCTTCGCGTCCGCGGCACGATAGCCGGTCAGCGTGACATCGGTGCCATTCGAATTCCTGAGCAGCACCGTCAGCTCGTGGCTCGGTGCCGGTGTGACTTCGAGCAGCAGCGGGCGCGCGCCGTCGAAGTGACTCAGTACGAGTTTGCCGTCCTGCCAGGTACCGGTCAGCGTGCCGGAGTCACCATCGACGCGCAGAATCGCCGCGCGCACCTGGGCCCCGGCTTGATGCACGATGAAGCGCCAGGATTTCTCGCCCGCCTTGTCGCTGTCAGCCGTGACGATCCAGAGTCCCTCGATCGAGGGCACCTTGCCGCCGGCGCGCGCGATTCCGGCGGCGGCGCGCTGCGCCGAGAACGGATAGGTCCTCAACGAGGAGCCCGGTGCCGGCGGACCATAGCTGCCGGTCAGCGTGCCGTTGGCGTCCAGCCGCACATCGACGCGCCGTCCATAGGATGGAAACTCGAGCAGCAGGTGGCCCGACTCGAATCGGCCGCTGTCCGAGACCACACGCTCATCGCCGTTGAAGAACCAACCGCTGGCACCCGCGCTGGTCTGCGCAATGCCGAACTGGAACGGCACCTGAATCGAACCATAGTCGACCTTTGCGTTCCAGAGCCCCGAGATCGACTCCGCGGTTGCTGCTGTGCCCAGCAGCAGGCCGCACAGTACCGCGCAGGTATCGCGCTGCCAGGCGCTCATACTAACCCCCGAGTCGGCGCACCTGCGGCTCGGCGTTGACCGGTATCGGCGTGACGCCGCCTCGCACCAGATCCAATTCCCAGCGCCGTGCGTCGCGCCGCCTGACGGCAAGGTCGAGCACGGCCTTGGGAATCTGGCCATCGGCGCCGACCGCCACGCCGCGCGCGCTCGCCATCGGCGGCGCATTGAGAAAATGCTCCACGGCCGCGCGCGTGCGCTGCATCTGGGGCGCGGAATGCGTGTCATCACCGTGCAGCGAGTAGCAACCCTCGGCGTGCGCGTGCAGGTTGCCGGCGAACCACACATAGGGTGAATCCGATAGAAAGGCCGACAGCGAACTATAACTGGAGGCCGAGCACACGAGCAGATCGGCGCCCGCGAGTGCCAGCGCGTCCGAGCAGTCACCGTGCGGAATGTCGGCCGTGATGACGCATGGATACCGATCCAGCAGCACCTGCACCTGCTCCTGCGCGCCATCGCTCACCAGCAGCAACTGGTAGTCATTGCCGAAAACACTCTGCAGGTGATCGGCGATGTTGCGGAACCACTCGATCGGCAGCGATGCGTTTGCGCCACGCCGGTAGTCGGTAAGGCTGGTGGGCGCGACGAAGTCGCCGAGCCGCACGTGCATGCCGACCAGGATCTTGTTTGGGTCGATACGAGCTTGCAGCTGCATCAGATTGCGCGCCGCATAGCGGCTCCGATAGAGCGTTGAGCGCATGAAATCGCGTGCCGACTGCACATGAGCGTAGCCACCCCAGAGACCATCGGTCACCAGCGCGAACATGTGGCGCTGGTGCAGCTTGTGCGCGTCGATGAAACTGCGAAGAGCGGTGACCGCGCTGCCGCCACCGTGCGCCATGTAGTCCGCCTCGGTGAACTCGACCACCGGCAGCAGACGTAGAATGGCGCGATGGTAGATCCAGTCGTCCGGGCTGGTGTTGAAGTGCCGCCAATACGCGCGTCGGTTGAGACCGAATGCCGGCGGCAAGAGCCGGGCGTCCAGAATCTGCGCGGCGATGAAGGCGCGGGCCCACGGCACCAGTTCGTTGCCGAGGCCATGACCCCGGTTGCGCACGCGCGGTATGCAGTAGCGTAGCACCTCAAATCCCTAGGGTTTGGCGGTGCCGACACCGCGCCACAGCGGCCGCGGGTGGCGCCAGCGCGCCAGCTGGGTCGAGATCAGCCCAGGCAGCATCAGCCAAAGTCGCGGGGCAGCTACTATCAGGGCGACGAGCCAGGGCCAGCCCAGCAGGCTCACGGCCCCCAGAAAGGCGCCGATTCGGATCGGTATGGAAAAGCCGAACAGCACCAGCGCGGCCACGCCAGCCACGGCCCAGACCGGTCCCAGGTCGACCCACAAACCCATGGCCCCCAAGGCAAAACGCCCGATGCGAAATGCAGCCAAACCGGTCAAAGCGGCCGTCGCGAGCAGCATCCTTGGCACTTCGCCTCCTGCGCATTGTGGATTGCACGATCTTATGATTGTTTCGAAACCTGTCTACCAATTTCAGCCTCCCGCGCTACCCTCCATGAGTGCCACGCCCTTGACCTGTGCGTACAGCGTCGTCCCGGGGGACAGGGCCAGTTCGACCGCCGAGCGGCGCGTGATTCGGGCCAGCAGCGGCTCGGTGCCGGTTTCGAGCCTCACCAGCACCTGCGCCCTGTCGCGACTCTCGCTGAGCTCGAGCACGCGGGCCGGCAGCACGTTGATGATGCTGCTGTGCTTGGGGGGCATGAGCGCGAGGCTCACATCGCGCGCATCGATGCGCACACGCACGCGCTGGCCGACGGCGGCCGATTGCAGTGACAGCGCTAGCCGTCCAGCGCTGATGCGCACGTATGTCAGATGATAGGTCGCGTCGTGTTGCTCGATCACGGCGTCAAACACCGCACCGCCGTCCTCGAGCTGTCCGAACGGCAGGTCGCTGCGAGCGAGCAGTTGCTGCAACGGGCCGGACGCGCACACGCGGCCGCCCTCGAGCAGCACCAGATAATCGGCCAGCCGCATGATCTCGCCGAGCGCATGGCTCACGTAGATGATTGGAATGGCCGATTGATCGCGCAACCGCTCGAGGTGCGGCAGGATCTCGGCCTTACTGCGCTGATCGAGACTCGACAGCGGCTCGTCCATCAACAGCAGCTGCGGACTCGTGAGCAGCGCACGTCCAATGGCGACCCGCTGGCGTTCGCCGCCCGACAGTTGCGTCGCGCGCTGCTGCAGCAGCGGCGCCAGATCGAGCAGCGCCACCGCCTCATCGAATCCGAGCCGGCGCTGCTGCGGTGTCACGCGCTTGAATCCATATTCCAGATTGCCGCGCACGTCGAGATGCGGGAACAGGCTCGATTCCTGAAACACGTAACCGATCGCTCGTCGGTGCGCCGGCACGAAGTGCTGCTGGTCCTGCCAGGTCGCCCCGTTGAACACGATCTGTGCGCTCCCGCCGCGTTCCAATCCCGCGATACAGCGCAGCAGCGTGGTCTTGCCGCTGCCCGAGCGGCCGAACAGGCCGGTGACGCCCCGGGCCGGCAGCTCGCTCGCGATATCGAGCGCGAATCCCGGGCGCGCCAGCGCTACGCGCAGCGCCAGCGTCACACCAGTACGCCCGGGGTGCGCAGGCGTCGGTTGGCGCTGTAAACGAACAGCAGCAGCGCAAAGCAGACCGCCAGCAGAATCAACGACAGGTGATAGGCGGCGCCATAATCGAGCGCCTCGGCGTGATTGAACAGCGCAATCGAGGCAGTCTCCGTGCGCCCGGGAATGTTGCCCCCGATCATCAGCACCACGCCGAATTCACCGAGTGTGTGCGCGAACGACAGCACGGCGGCCGTCAGCAGGCCGCGCACCGACAGCGGCAGCGCCACGGTGAGGAACCGATCCCACGGCGAGGCTCGAAGTGTCGCGGCCACTTCGAGCGCACGCGTGCCGACCCCCTGGAAGGCATCGCGCAGCGGCTGCACGGCGAAGGGCAGCGAATACAGCATTGAGCCGATGACGAGGCCCGTGAAAGTAAATGCCGGCGCCGGCAGCCCGAGCCCACGCAGCGCGGCGCCGACTGCGCCATGCGGCGATAACAGCAGCAGCAGGTAGAAGCCGAGCACGGTCGGCGGCAGCACCAACGGCAACGACACCACCGCATCGATCACGATCCGCCAGCGCGCTGCACCGATCGCGAGCCACCACGCCAGCGGCGCACACAGCAACAGCAACAGCAGCGTGGTCGTCGCGGCCAGGCGCAGCGAAATCCAGATCGCGATCAGATCGGCGCTGCTCACGCTCGAGCGCTCAGTCGGCCGTGCGATAGCCGGCCGCGCGAATGACGGCCAGTGCGCTCGGGTCGGTGCGCAGCCAGGTCAGGAAGGCTTGCGCTGCGGCCTGCTGATTGCCGTGTGCGACCGCGACCGCTCCCTGCTCGATCGGGTCGTACAGGCTCTGCGGCACCCGCCACGAGGAGCCCGCGATCTGACCGTCCGCGCCGAGCACCTGCGACAGCGCCACGAATGACATATCGACGCTGCCGGTGGAGGCGAACTGCCAGGTCTGCGTGATGTTTTCGCCGGTCACGACTTTCTTGTCCCGATTCAGCTTGTCCCAGAGATTGAGCCTGCTCAGCACCTGCTGCGCGGCGGTCCCATAAGGCGCGGTCTGCGGGTTGGCGATGCCGATGTAGCGATAACGCTGCGCTTCGAGCACCTTGCCCTGGTCGTCGACCACGCCCGGCCGGGGACTCCAGAGCACCAGCGTGCCGATGGCATAGATGAAGCGACTGCCGGGCACGGTCAGACCTTCGTTCTCGAGCTGCTTCGGTTTGTCGGTATCGGCGGACAGGAACAGGTCGAACGGCGCGCCCTGCCGGATCTGGGTGTAGAGCTGTCCGGACGAGCCCGAGCTGATGACGAGCTGATTGCCGCTGCTCTTCTCGAACAGCGGCGCCAGCGTCTGCAGCGGCCCGCTGAAGTTCGCGGCCACGGCGACATGCAGCTCGGCGGCTGCGGCCGGCAACGCGGCTGCCGCGAACAGTGCGACCGCGCAGGAAAAGACCGCCAACGGCTTGCGCATGAGGTGCCTTTCGCTCAATCCGAGACTGCCAGCAACACGTGCGATGCCTTGATTAGCGCGACGCAGGCGCTGCCAATGGCCAGCCCGAGCTCTTCGCGGGCATCTTTGGTGACAATGGCACTGAGCATGCGCCCGCCGGGCAATTGAATTTTGACCTCGTCGTTCACGGCGCCCGGCATCACTGAGCTCACGGTGCCGGCGAGGCGATTGCGTGCGCTGATGCGGACGTTGAGATCCGGTGACAGCAGCACGAAACTGGCTTTGATCAGCGCCACCGCCTCGCGGCCGGGCCGCAGGCTAAGCTCCTCGATCGCCTCGTTGGTGATATTTGCGAATAATTCGAGTCCGTCGCCGATATCAAGAATGACGTCGGCGTTGACCGCGCCCTTACTGACGTGCTTGACCCGGCCGCGGTACTGGTTGCGCGCGCTGATTTTCATTTCGATCAAGCCTAACCTCGAAACCTGATATTGCAAGCGTTGGCTGACACGGTAACGCGCCTTCCGGGAGACGGCCGGCGCGCGTCGCTATGCTAAAGTTTGTGCCCTCCACTCGATTCGCATCGGAGAAAGATCCATGAGCTTTAGTCTGCCCCCCCTGCCGTTTGCTCCCGGCGCGCTGGCGGCGCGTGGCATGTGCCAGGAGACGCTGGAGCTGCATCACGGCAAGCATCATGAGGCGTATGTCACGGCGTTGAACGGCTTGGTGGAAAAGAACGCGCTCAGGGGTAAGTCGCTGGAAGAGCTGATCCGGCTGTCGTATGGACGCGAGGACCTGCAGGCGGTCTTCAACAATGCCGGACAGCACTGGAATCACAGCGTGTTCTGGGAATCGCTTTCGCCGAACGGCGGCGGCATCCCGGGCGTGCTCGAGAAGAAGCTCACGGAGGACTTCGGCAGCGTCGACAAATTCAAGGAGGCCTTCAAGGCCGCGGCGGTCGGTCAATTCGGATCCGGTTGGACCTGGCTCGTGCTGGCGCAGAACGGCAAGCTCAAGATCACGAAGACGCCGAATGCCAGCACGCCGCTCGCGACCGGCGAGGGCAAGGTACTGCTCGTGCTCGACGTCTGGGAGCATGCCTACTACGTCGATTTCCGCAATCTCCGTCCGGAATTCACCGACAATTTCATCAGCAAGCTCGCGAACTACGAGAACGCCGCAGCCAAGTTGCAGAAAGTCTGAAGCCGCCGGGCCGCGCCTAGCGCTGTCGTCAAGTGAATCAGCGAGTTGTGAGGACTCGCGGCACCCTGCGGTGTCGGTCGTGCGACGATACGGAGTATGATAATGC
>DASYNV010000285.1:0-2541 GCA_036008365.1 Steroidobacteraceae bacterium
GCGCGCATGAGCGCGAGCTCGAACTGCAGCTCATGCGCGAGTCGGCGCTCGAACAGGAAAATGCCGAGCTGCGGGGGCTGCACGCCGCGCTGCCGCCGCCTCTCATCAGGCACGCGCTGCTGGCCGAGATTATCAGTGTCGAAACCAATCCGCTGCGCCAGCGCATCATCATCAACAAGGGCGCACGCGACGGCGTGACCTTGAACCAGGCCGTGGTCGACGGCAACGGCATTCTCGGACAGGTTTCGCGCCTGGGACCCTGGAGCGCCGAGATCATCCTCGTGACCGACCCCGAGCATGCGATCCCGGTCCAGATCACGCGCAACAGCCTGCGCTCGATCGCGGTCGGATCCGGCAATTCCGGTGAGCTCCTGCTGCCCTATCTGGCGATCAACTCGGACGTCAAGAGCGGCGACCTGCTGGTGAGCTCCGGACTGGGTGGGGTATTCCCGGCGGGGCTGCCGGTCGCCCGCATCAGCGGTGTTCGGCGTGAGACCAATCAATTGATGGCACAGGTGCGTGCGCAACCGCTCGCCAGCATCGATCGCGATCGCGAAGTCATGCTGCTCGAGTTCGAGCCCTCGCACCCGGATGCGCCCGCGCCCAATCCACCGATCGCGTCGCCGCCGGCCGCGCCGGCCAAGCCGCCGCCGAAGATTCCGGACACCGACGAATGAGCGATCGCAATCCCGCGCCTACCATATTCCTGACGGCGATCATCGCTCTGGTTCTGACGGTGCTGCCGCTGCCGATCTGGCTCGCGATCGCACGGCCGAATTTCCTGGTGATCACGGTGCTCTACTGGTCGATCATGATTCCGCGCGGCGGCGGCCTGCTGCTCGGGTTCATCAGCGGTCTGGCGCTCGACGTGCTGCAGGGGCCGCTGCTCGGTGAGCACGCTCTGGCGCTCGCCTTCGCCACCTACCTTGCCATCCGCCTGCACCTGCTGATACGCGCGAAACCGTTATTTGAGCAGTCGTTGTTGGTATTTGCAGCGCTGATGGTTTATGAATTCCTGCTCTGGGTGATCGACGGCTGGAGCGGCCATGCGCTGTCCACCCCCACGCGCTGGGTGCATACGCTGACCGGCGGCCTGATCTGGCCGGTCGTGGCGGGAGTGCTCGGCCGCTTTCACTCGACACGCTGATGCAGCCGTGAGTTCTCGCGTCCGTATCAAGGATCAATGGAACGAGCAGCGCATCTTCTCGCAGCGCACGCTCGGCGCCATGCTCGTGGTCGGCGTGCTGGTGCTGGCGCTGCTGACGCGGCTGAGCTACCTACAGGTGCTGCGCCACGACTACTACGTGGAGCTGTCGCAGGGCAATCGCGTGCGGCTCGACCCGATACCGGCCAGCCGCGGACTGATCCTCGACCGTAGCGGCAACGTGCTCGCCAACAACGAGCCGGCTTATCAGCTCGAGCTGGTCCGCGAGCAGGTGCCCGACCTCAACGACACCCTCAGGCGTCTGGCGAGGCTGCGACTGATCGATCCGGAGGAGCTCGAGGACACGCGGCGCGTCATCTTCTCGCGCCGCAGCTTCGACAGCGTGCCGGTGCGGCTGCGACTCACCGACGATGAAATCGGCCGCTTTGCCGTACACCGCTTTGAGTTTCCGGGCGTCGATCTGGCGACCCGCCAGACCCGACACTATCCGCACGGCGAGCTCGGGGTGCACGCGCTCGGCTACGTCAGCGCGATCAGCGAGCAGGATCTCGAGCGCATCGATCGCGCCAGCTACGCCGGCACCACGCTGATCGGCAAGCTCGGCGTCGAGAGCGCCTTCGAGCCGCAGCTGCACGGTCGCAACGGCTTCCGCCAGATCCTGGTCAACGCCCAGGGCCGCTCGGTGCAGCGCCAGGGCGCCTACGCGCCGATACTGCGTTCGCAGCCGCCCACGGCCGGCGACGACCTGGTGCTGTCGATCGACCTTGCCGCCCAGCAGGCGGCGGAAGAGGGCCTCGGCGATCACCGCGGCGCGGTAGTCGCGATCGATCCCAACAACGGCGATGTGCTGGCGCTCGCCAGCAAGCCGGGATTCAATCCGGCCGAGTTCGCGCGCGGTATCTCTCGCAGCGAATACGCCGCGCTGTCGGACAACGAGGACAAGCCCCTGCTCAACCGCGCACTGCGCGGCACTTACCCTTCAGGCTCGACCATCAAGCCCGTGATCGCGCTCGCGGCACTGACCTATCATCTGGTCGACCCCAACAAGGCCGAGTTCTGTGCCGGCGTGTTCCATCTGCCCGGCAGCAGCCTGCTGTTCCGCGAGGGCAAGAGCGGCCATCACGGCTGGCTCGATCTCACGCATGCCATCGCCAAATCCTGCGACGTCTACTTTTATGGGCTCGCTGCCACGGTCGGGGCCGAGCGCATTGCGGCGTTCATGGCACCGTTCGGCTATGGCGAGCTGACCGGGATCGATATCAGTGGCGAGAAACCGGGACTGCTGCCTTCGCCCGAATGGAAAAAGAAAGCCTTCAAGCGACCAGCCGATCAGGTCTGGTTCCCGGGCGAGACCGTGAACTTCGGCGTCGGACAGG
>DASYNV010000286.1:0-2423 GCA_036008365.1 Steroidobacteraceae bacterium
CTGCTCGGCCACAACGTCGACGTCGTGTTCATCGGGAGCTGCACGAACTCCCGCATGTCCGACCTGCGCGCGGCCGCGACGATCTTCAAGGGCCGGCACGTCGCGCCGGGCGTGCGCGCGCTCATCGTGCCGGGCTCGCAGCAGGTCAAGAAAGCGGCCGAAGCCGAAGGCCTAGACCGCATCTTTCTCGACGCCGGTGCCGAATGGCGCGAATCGGGCTGCTCGATGTGCCTCGGCATGAACGGGGACCTGGTCGGCAAGGGCGAGTATTCGATCAGCACTAGTAACCGCAACTTCGAGGGCCGCCAGGGCCCCGGCGCGCGCACGCTGCTCGCGAGCCCGTTGACCGCGGCGGCCAGCGCGCTGCGGGGCCGCGTCACCGACCCACGCGACATTCTCAACGGCTGATCCCTACCCCCCATGCATCCGATCCGACAGATCCGCTCGCGCACCGCGGTGCTGCCCTACACCAACATCGATACCGACCAGATCATCCCGGCGCGCTTCCTGCGCACCACCACGCACGAGGGGCTCGGCGCGAATCTGTTCGCCGACTGGCGCGTGAAACCGGACGGCAGCCTCGATCCGGCGTTTCCGCTCAACCGCCCCGAGGCCGCCGGCTGCAGCATCCTGGTGGCCGATCGCAACTTCGGCTGTGGCTCCTCGCGCGAGCACGCCCCCTGGGCCCTGCTCGACTATGGCTTTCGCGCCGTCGTGAGCACCGAGATTGCCGATATTTTTCGCAGCAACTCGCTCAAGAACGGTCTGCTGCCGATCATGGTCGATGAGGCCACGGGCCGCTGGCTGCTCGAGCACGCGGGTGCCGAGGTCACGATCGATCTGCCGAGCGCGACCCTGACGCTGCCCACCGGTGTCGCGGTGGCCTTCCCGATCGAAGGCTTCGCGCGTTACTGTCTCGTCAACGGCGTCGATGAGCTCGGCTTCCTGCTCGATAAGGAACGCGAGATCGGCGCCTACGAGCAGCGGCGGGTCTCATGAAGGCGCGCATCACGGTCCTCGGGGGTGATGGCATCGGCCCCGAAGTGATCACCGAGGCGCTGCGGGTACTCGAGGCGAGCGCACGTCAGCATGGCCACGAATTCGCACTCGATCATCGACCCTTCGGCGGCGCCGCGATCGATCAGTCGGGGGATCCGTTGCCGCTGGACACACTCAAGAGCTGTCTCGCGGCCGACGCGGTGCTGCTCGGGGCGATCGGGGGACCGAAGTGGTCCTCGCCGCAGGCCAAGGTCCGGCCCGAAAGCGGCCTGCTGAAGCTGCGGCAGGAACTCGGTGTCTACGCTAACCTGCGCCCCGTGAGCGTGCACCCGGCACTGCGCGGCGCCTCGAGCCTGAAGCCGGATCTGCTCGAAGGCGTGGATCTCATTTTCGTGCGCGAGCTCACCGGCGGCATCTACTTCGGCCCCAAGACCCGCGATGCCAACCGGGCCACGGATCTGTGTACCTATACCGCACCCGAAATCGAACGCATCGTGCGCGTCGCCGCGCGCATTGCACGCACGCGCCGCAAACGGCTGCTCTCGATCGACAAGGCCAACGTGCTCGAGACCTCGCGTCTCTGGCGCGAGGTGTGTGAACGCGTCGTGCACAGCGAATTCCCTGACCTCACGCTCGATCACATGCTGGTCGACTCCGCCGCCATGCACCTGATTCGGCGGCCGCGCGACTTCGACGTCGCGGTCACCGATAACATGTTCGGCGACATCCTGACCGATGAGGCCTCGATGTTGAGCGGATCGCTCGGTCTGCTGCCCTCGGCCTCGCTCGGCGACGGCACGCGCGGCCTCTATGAGCCGATCCACGGCTCGGCACCCGATATTGCCGGCCAGGGAATCGCCAACCCGTATGGTGCGATCCTGAGTATTGCACTGCTGCTGCGGCATTCGTTCAGGCTCGAGCAGGAGGCGCACGCCATCGAACTGGCGGTCCACCGCGCCATTGGTGACGGCGTGCGCACGGCCGACATTACCTCGCCCTCGCATCGCGCGGCTACTACCCAGGAAGCGGGCGACGCGGTGCTGGCTGCAATGGAATGACCGCCGCGGCGCGCCGCGCGCGCCGCGTGACTTCGCTTCACCACGCGCGCCCCAGACTCCTGTCCGATCTGGTGGGTGCTCGTCGCGACAGAAACACGCCCATGACCGGTACGTGCGGCAAGCACTCCCGGAGTCTGCGCTCGCAGCACTTGTAATGCTTACCGCTCGTCAGCATGTCGTCGAACAGCACGACGCGCTCGCGCAGAGGACGCTGTTCCAATGCTTCGAGGTCGATCTGCAGTATGCGATACAGCGCCTCCTCCGGCAGCCGCGTTCCGCCGGCATGATCGCGTGCGGTGCTCTGCGACTGGCACAGCACGCGCCGCAGATCGAGGTCATACCCCTCGAAGGCCAGTGACAACGTGC
>DASYNV010000287.1:0-2693 GCA_036008365.1 Steroidobacteraceae bacterium
CTCGCGCAGACATAGTGCGCGCCGCTCGCCAGCCACTCCGACGGGCGCTGCGATGTCAGGAACAGTTGGCAAGAGCCGCCGCCGCGACGCGCGTTCTGCGCCAGCTCGAGCCCGAACGGATCGTCGACGTTGATGACACGCACTTTGAGGGTCGGCCACTCGAACAGCCGCGCCTTCGCGGCACCATAGGCCGCCATGTCGCCGTGGTAGTCGAGGTGATCGCGCGTCAGGTTGGTAAAGACCGCGGTGTGGAAGCGCACGCCGGTGCAACGGTCCTGATCGAGCGCGTGCGAGGACACCTCCATGGCCACGGCCTCGAAGCCCTGCGCGCGCATCTGCGCCAGCAGCCGGTGCACCGTCACGGCATCGGGCGTCGTGGTGCCGAGCTCGGCGAGTGCGCGAATCGAGCCGCCGCCGAGCGTGCCGATGTAGGCCGCGCGCCGGCCGCTGAGCTCGAGTGCCTGTGCCAGCAGCCACGCGCAGGTGGTCTTGCCATTGGTGCCGGTGATGCCCGCCACCGTGAGACTGGCCGACGGCGCATCAAAGAACCGATCGGCGATATAACCGAGCTGCGCCCGCAGGTTCGGTATCGCGCGGACCACGATTGACGGGTCGACCGATGGCGCCTGCACGCCGGGCGCCGGCTCCCACAGGATTGCGCGCGCCCCTGCGGCAGCCGCGGCGGATGCGAATTCGACGCCGTGATGCGTACCGCCTTGGCAGGCAAAGAAAGCGGCGCCGGGTCTGACACTGCGGCTGTCCTGCGTCAGGTCGGAGACCTCGACCGATTCGGGCACATCGACCAGACCGCCGAGCACCGCCTTGAGCGGTCGCCAGTTCTGCACCCCCAACGAGCTCATCGGCTCGCCACCTTCTGCCCGCGCGTCAGCTGCTCGCCGGGCGGCATCATGTCGTCGGGCGCCACCCCCAGCAGGCGCAGGGCGCCGCCGACCACTGCCGAGAACACCGGCGCCGAGACGTCGCCGCCGAAGTATTTCCCAGCCGTGGGCTCATCGACCACGACCACCGCCGCCAGGCGCGGATTGGAGGCCGGCGCGAGCCCGGCGAAGACTGATGTGTACCGATCCTTCGAATAGGTGCCGTTGCTCGACTTCCAGGCCGTGCCGGTCTTGCCGGCGACGCGATAGCCCGCAATCTTGGCGCGCACGCCGGTGGCGCCTTCCTGGGTCGTCACCGCTTCGAGCAGGCTCAACAGATCGCGGCTGACGGCGGCATCGAGCACGCGCTCGCCGGCGGGCGCGGCTTCGAGACGCAGCAGCGACACCGGGCGGCGCACGCCGCGCGCGCCGACCGCCGCGTAGGCCTGCGCCAGCTGCAGCGGCGTGACCGAGATGCCATAGCCGTGCGACAACGTGGCGATGCTGATTGCGCGCCAGTGCGAGTAGTCGGTGAACACACCCGCGGACTCTCCCGGGAAGCCGCTGGTCGTGACTTGACCGAAGCCGAAGTGATTGAGCGTGTCCCAGATCTGTTTCGGCTCGAGCTGCAGCGCGAGCTTGGCCATGCCGACGTTGGAAGACTTCGCGAGCACGGTGGACAGCGGTATGGCGCCGAGATTGTGCTCGTCGGGGAAGGTGGCGGAGCCGACCTGAATGAAGCCGGGGTTGGTATCGATGACGCTGTTGATGCTGAACTTGCCCGAGGTCAGCCCCGCGGCGACCACGAACGGTTTGATGCTCGAGCCCGGCTCGAACAGATCCGTGACGGCGCGATTGCGATAGGTCGCGGCCACCAGCTGCGAGCGATCGTTCGGGTTGTAGGCCGGCTGATTCACCATCGCCAGCACCTCACCGGTGTCGATGTCGATGACGACCACAGAGCCGGCGTGCGCACGGTTCTCGAGGATGGCGCTCTTGAGCTCGCGATAGGCCAGGTACTGAATGCGCAGATCCAGGCTCAGGACCAGGTCGCGACCGGGCCGCACCGGGCGGATGCTCTCGATGTCCTCGACCTTGCGTCCCCTGCTGTCCTGGATCACGCGTTTGGCGCCGTCTTCGCCGCCGAGCCAGTTGTCGAACGCGAGCTCGGCGCCTTCCTGGCCGACATCGTCGATGCTGGTGAAGCCGAGCAGATGCCCGGTCACTTCGCTCGCCGGGTAGTAGCGCCGGTATTCACGCGAAAGATTGACGCCCGGCAGGTTCAGCGCCTTGACGCGGCTGGCATCGCTCGGCTGCAGGCCGCGCGCCACGTAGAGGAATTCGCGCTCCATGTTGCTGCTGACGTGCCGCAGCAGTGCCTGGCGATCGCTGCCGAGCACGCTCGCGAGTCGCGGCAACTGCTCGAGGTTGCCCGCGAGCTCCTGCGGATTGACCCAGACCGAATCCACCGGCGTGCTCACCGCCAGCGGCTCGCCATTGCGATCGGTGATGTTGCCACGATGAGCAACGATCGCGGCCACGCGCGAAAAGCGCGCATCGCCCTGTTGCGCCAGGAACGGATGATCGACGAGCTGCAGATCCACGGCCCGGCCGATCAGGCCCACGGCGGCGAGCAGCAGCGCGCCAAACAGCAACCGCAGGCGCAGCGCGAATGAATGGCGCACCGGCGCTTCGCTGCCGCGAGTGCAGCCGCGGCTCGCCGAGGCGCGCGCGAGACCCGCGCGCGGTGCGCGGCGCAGGTGCTTCTTGAGCGCCGGCCAGAGCTTCATGGCGGCACGATCTCGATATCGCGCG
>DASYNV010000288.1:0-6362 GCA_036008365.1 Steroidobacteraceae bacterium
TGCCGCTCGAGAACCAGCCGACGAGGGTGCTCTTGCCCCAGGAATGCGCCCCGCGCCAGTCGAACGTGAATTGATTGGTGCCCTGCTCCCCGCCGCCGTTGCCCTCCAGCGTCAACTGCGCCGTCAGTGCCTGACCCGAATGCGGAAAATTGGGACTGTCGAGCGTGTCGTAGCCAAAGCGCGTGAAGTACTGCACCACGTTGAAATTCGATGCCGGCACGCTGAAGTCGCCCTCGCTCACGTGCGAGGCGCCACGGCTTTCGAGCACTCCGAAACGCAGTTCACCCCAGGTGCTGAACTCGCGCCCGAAGTCCGCGCCTTCATCGAAGCTATTGATGCGGTAGTAGCCGATCTGCCGGCCGTTCCTGACCTGCGGCAGATCGTGCGCCTCGACCTGCGCGTGCGGCGCGACGAAGTAACGCGCCGTGTTGGACAATGGCAGGTAGAGTTCCGCACCCAGCAGGGGATCGGTTCCGAGCTGTCCGTCGAGCCGCAATTCGGCGCCGAGCGAATTGAGCTCGGTGAAATCCAGGCGGCCGGCTGCATTGAAGATGGTGTTCCCCTGGAAGTCGTCCTGGAGTGAGACGCCGAAGCGCAGATAATTGGGTCCCCAGGAATTGCGCTGCGCGTTGAAATCGAGTCCGGTGCGCCCTGCACCGTCCTGCACTAGGCGATAATCGAGCAGCTCCAGATCGCCGCGTCCATAGAGCATGTCGGTCTGCGCCTTGAGCGCCGCCGGATCGATCGTGCTGCCGATGAATGGCCCGAACATGTCCTCGATCTGGCGCTCGTAACGCCGCGAGTCGGCATTGACCGAGATGAACGCGAGCTTAGGCAGACCCGCACGACTCGCATTACGCGCGGCGACATAGCGCGCATAGTCCGCTTCGGAGTCCGCCAGGCCGCCGAGCCGGTCGGCCACCGCATCGGCGGCGCGCTCACCGGCAGTGACGATCTGCAGCGTGTCCTCGAAATCGTACGAGGAGAAGTCGCCGAGTTGCGGGCTCACGACGATATCGGACGGCGCGAGCGATTTGAGTTGCCGCTCCGAATCGCGTCGCAGGAGAATCGCCAGCACCTGGTTGGTTATGCTCGGCAACGACACCAGGTCCTTGCGCGGTTGCAGCGGAAAGCCGGCGTCGACCACGATCAGCACGTCCACGCCCATGGCGCGCGCTACATCCACCGGCAGATTTTCGGCCAGGCCGCCATCGACCAGCAGTTGTCCGCGATATTCCACCGGCGCAAAAACGCCGGGCGCGGACATGCTGGCACGCATGGCCGTCGTCAGATCGCCGTCCTTCATCACCACGGCCGCGCCGGTTTCAAGATCGGTCGCGACCGCGCGAAATGGGATCGGCAGTTGATCGAAGTCCGTGATCGTGCCCACCGCCAAGGTCAACTGCCGCAGGGTCTCGGTAAGCTTCTCACCCTGCACCAGGCCTGCTGGAAGGAGCAGCTTGCGGCCGTGCAAGCCGAGCGGCAGATTGACCAGGAAATCGCGATCCTCCTCCTTGCGCCGCCAGCCGAGATCGGTGCGCCGCAACCGATCGCGAAACGCGGACTGCCAGTCGACCGAAGCCATGGCCCGTTCGATTTCGGCACCGGTCATGCCGCTGGCGTACAGACCGCCGACCACCGCGCCCATGCTGGTGCCCGCAATGGCATCAATCGGAACGTGCAGACGGTCCAGGGCCTTGAGTACCCCAATGTGCGCCGCGCCGCGCGCACCGCCGCCGGACAGTACCAGCCCGATGCGCGGGCGTTTCGGAGCGTCGTCACCGGCCTGCGAAGCGGCTGCGGCCACGGCGCAGCAGAGCAGCAACGCCGTCAGTAGAGGTAGTCTCGCTGTTTGCATGCACCGGCCGGGAATGGCATCGCGCCAGAATCTTAACACGCGCGCCGGAATCCCCGTGGCGGCGCTACCGTACTGCGCGGTGAGCCATTAAGCTTCGGCGCATGAGCATTGCCTTCATCGTTCACCTCGTGATCATGGTGCTGCTGATCGTTCATTGCATCCGCACCGGCCGCAGTATGCTGTGGATCTGGGCCATCGCGCTGCTGCCGCTGGCCGGCCCGGTGGCATATGTGCTGGTCGAGATCCTGCCCGGACTTTTTGGCAGCCGCGGTCCGCGCCTCGCGATCCGCGGCGTGCGCAAGGCGCTCGATCCCGGGCAGGATTTGCGCCGATTCGAAGCCGACGCGCGCATAACCGGCGATGTCGCCAGCCGCCAACGCTATGCCGATGAACTGACCCGGCAGGGTCGGCCGCTCGAGGCGATCGCGATTTATCGCCAGACATTGACCGGACTGTACGAATCGGATCCGAATCTGATGCTGGGACTGGCGCAGGCGCAATTCGCGAGCGGCGCGTTCGCGGACGCGCGCGCCACTCTGGATTCGCTGATTGCGCGCAATCCTGAATTCCGTTCGCCGGACGGCCACCTGCTCTATGCACGCGCACTCGCCGCCGAGGGAAATCAGGAAAAGGCGCTGGAAGAGTTTGCGGCGCTTACCAAGTACTACTCGGGCGCCGAAGCGCCGCTGCGCTACGCGCAGGTGCTGCGCGCCTCCGGGCGCACCGACGATGCCCGGCGCGTGCTCAAGGAACTGCTGGAACATGCGCGCTACGCGCCACGTCACTACCGCAAGATGCAGCAGGAGTGGCTCTCGAGCGCCGAGCGCGAGCTCTCGGCGCTTTGACCGTCAGAGCGCGCGCGGCCGCGCGCGCCGCGCCGGCTGCTGCTGGGTAATGCAGTGGATGTTGCCACCGCCGAGCAGAATTTCGCGTGCGGGAATGCCGACGATCCGGCGCCGCGGAAAAATGCGCCGCATTGCCCGTCGTGCGGCGGCGTCCGTGCGTGCATCGAGCAGCGGCAGAATCGCCGCGCCATTGGCCAGATAGAAATTCACGTAGCTGCCCGCCAGGCGCAGTCCGGCCTTAAATGACCGGATGCCCGGAGCGTGCGCGATGCCTGCGGCTTCGCGGCGCGTCATGTACAGCGGTCCCGGTGCCGGCAACTTGTGAACCCGCAGGCGACGGCCGCGCGCGTCGCGCGCCGTCATCAGCCGCTCATACGCATCGCTTGAGACGCGATGCTGCGGATCGCGCGGATTTTCGCACCAGGTCAGGCAAACCTCCCCCGGCCGCGCGAAGCACGCCAGATTGTCGATGTGACCCGAAGTTTCATCGGCAATCACGCCGTCGCCGAGCCAGATGATGCAGTCGGCGCCCAGGTAGCGGCGCAGCAGCGACTCGATCCGGCTTCGTGTCAGCGTCGGATTGCGGTTGCGATTCAGCAGGCATTGTTCCGTTACCAGCGCGGTCCCCTGGCCGTCGACGTGAAGCGCACCGCCCTCGTTGACGAATGGGGCGCGGTAGCGGGGCACACTCTCAACCTCCAGCACTTTGCCTGCGACCGCGTCGTCGAGCGCAAAAGGCCGATAAATTCCACCCCAGGCATTGAACTTCCAATCCACGCCGCGCAGTTCGCCCGCCGTATTGGTCACAAAAGTCGGTCCGACGTCGCGCATCCAGGCGTCATCGCTCGAGATTTCGATCAACCGCACGCATGGCGGCAGCGCGGCGCGTGCGTGCGGATACTGTCGCGCGGATGCGCCCACGGTTACGGCCTCGAAACGCGAGATCGCCGCGGCCACGGCCGCAAAGGCGCGTTGTGCCGGCACCGCGCGCGCGCGCCAGTTGTCGGGTCGCTCGGGCCACAGCATCCAGCAGCCCGCATGCGGCTCGAATTCGGCCGGCATCCAGTAGCCATCGGCGGCCGGTGTGGAACTCAATGTATCGCCCATAAGCGCGCGATTCTAGCAATGCGTAGCGGGCGTGGCGCTGTGCTAGCATTCGCCCCCCATGACCAACCCCAATCCGACTTCACCGCGGCCTGTACCGCCGTCGGGCGGACAGAAAATCTCAGTCGAGGGCGGCGAGCTCAGGGTGCCGGACCAGCCAATCATCCCGTTCATCGAGGGCGACGGCACCGGACGCGATATCTGGCGTGCCAGCGTGCGAGTGCTCGATGCCGCGGTCAACAAGGCCTACGGCGAGCGGCGCCGCATTCACTGGATGGAAGTGTACGCCGGCGAGAAGGCATTCAACGCCTTCAAGAGCTGGCTGCCGGATGAGACGGTCGAGGCCTGTCGCGAGTACCTGGTGTCGATCAAGGGCCCGCTGACAACGCCGGTCGGCGGCGGCATTCGCTCGCTCAACGTCGCGCTGCGTCAGTTGCTCGATCTATACGTCTGTCTGCGTCCGGTGCGCTGGTTCAAGGGCGTACCCTCCCCGGTGCGGTCGCCCGAGAAGGTCGACATGGTGATCTTCCGTGAAAACACCGAGGATCTCTATTCGGGCATCGAATTCGAGCAGGGCACGGACGACAACAAGCGCTTCCTCGAGTTCCTCAAGGACAGCTTTCCGCGCCACTACGCCAAGATCCGGTTTCCTGCGACCAGCGGCTTGGGGATCAAGAACGTATCCATCGAAGGCACCGAGCGCCTGTTCCGTTCCGCCGTGCAGTACGCCATCGCGAACAAGCGCAAGAGCGTCACGATCGTGCACAAGGGCAACATCCTCAAATACACGGAAGGCTCGTTTCGCAGCTGGTCATACGCGCTGGCCGACCGCGAATTCAAGGACCAGGTCTACACGTGGTTGCATTGGGAGCGTACCAAGGCGGTTTCCGGGGAAAAGGCGGCCAACGAAGAGCAGGCGGCGGCACTCAAAGGCGGCAAGGTGCTTATCAAGGACGCCATTGCCGACATCACACTGCAGCAGGTACTGACGCGTGCAGACGAGTTCGACGTGGTCGCGACCATGAATCTCAATGGCGACTACTTGTCCGACGCGCTCGCCGCACAGGTCGGTGGCATCGGCATCGCGCCGGGTGCGAACATCAATTACCTGACCGGGCACGCGGTGTTCGAGGCCACGCACGGCACGGCGCCCAAGTATGCGGATCTGGACCAGGTCAACCCAGGCTCAGTGATTCTCTCGGGCGAGATGATGCTGCGTTACATGGGTTGGACCGAAGCGGCCGATGCGATCGTCACCTCGATGGACCGCACCATCGGCCAAAAGGTCGTGACCTACGACTTTGCGCGTCTCATGGAGGGCGCCACCAAGGTCAAGTGCAGCGAATTCGGCGATGCGCTGATTCGCAATCTCTGATCATGCCGACCGGTCAAACGATGCGGCCGGCCTCCTCGAAGCTCAGTCGCGGATTGCGCGGAAACAGATTCTTGTCGCTGCCATAGCCGATCGAGCAGATGAAGTTCGAGCGGATGGAGGTGCCGGCAAAAAAGGCCGCGTCGACACCCGCATTGTCGAAGCCCGACATCGGACCGGCATCCAGGCCCAATGCGCGCGCCGCCAGAATCAGGTAGGCACCCTGCAAGCTGCCATTGCGGAAAGCCGTAAGCTCCGTCAGCTTCGCGTCGGACTTGAAATTCTTGCGCATCGCCTCGCCTTTCGACGGAAACAGCTTCGGCAGTGCATCCGGAAAGTCGAGATCGTAGCCAATGATCACGGTCAGCGGCGCCTCGAGGATCTTGGCCTTGTTGGTCTCGCTGGCAAGCTCGGACAGCCGCCGCTTGCCTTCGGGGCCGCGCACCCAAAGGAAGCGCGCCGGGCAGGAGTTGGCCGACGTCGGGCCCAGGCGTAACAGATCGTAGAGCTCGCGAATCAGCGGCTCGGGCACCGGCTGGTCGGTCCAGCCGTTACGAGTCCGCGCAGTCCTGAAGAGTTGATCGAGTGCGGAATCCCCAAGTCTCGCAGTCATGACAATGCTCCGGTGAGTGAAACGGTCCGGCTCAGACTCGCCGTTGGTCCATCGGAGGCGGCGTGTATTGATAGACCCAGGTCTCCGTCAGCGGCTGACCGTTCAACGCCAGAAACATCCGTAGATTGATCGGTTCGAGACTGTCGTCGGTGAGCTTGAGATCGAACATCGCGCGCCAGCCTTTGATCTCGTGCTGAGGGCGCGCCGAAGTGATCTCGATCGTACCGCGCGAAGCGCTGATGATGGGCTCAATGTGGGCATCCTCGCCCAGCAGCGCGAAATCTCCGCCAGTGAAATCGACCACGAAGCGCCAGGAGAAGTAGCCGCGCCTCTGGCCGACGATGCCGCCGATGCCGGCGCGCGTCGCGATCACCTGCGCCAATGGGCAGGGGATCGGATTGTAACGGCACCAATACAGTCGGTAGCCGAACAGCAGCTCCTGGCCACGCTGCGGCTTGTCCGCCGGATTCCAGAATGCGACGATGTTGTCGAAGGTCTCGTCCACCGTCGGTATCTCGATCAGCATGACCGAGCCCTTTCCCCAGCCGCTCTTGGGCTCGACCCAGACGC
>DASYNV010000289.1:0-4442 GCA_036008365.1 Steroidobacteraceae bacterium
CTCGTCGCGTACGCGATGCGGATCACCGACCTCGACCCCATCCCCTACGCCCTCCTCTTCGAGCGCTTCCTGAACCCGGAGCGCGTCTCGATGCCCGACTTCGACGTCGACTTCTGCATGGAAGGTCGCGACCGCGTGATCGAGTACGTGGCCACAAAATACGGCCCCGATCGGGTCTCGCAGATCATCACCTACGGCACCATGGCCGCCAAGGCGGTGGTGCGCGATGTCGGCCGCGTTCTAGGCCATCCCTACGGCTTCGTCGATCGCATCGCCAAGCTGATTCCATTCGAGCTCGGCATCACGCTCGAGGATGCGATTGCCAAGGAGCCCGAACTCAGGCGGCTGCATGCACAGGATGAGGAGGTCCGCAGCCTGCTCGACCTGGCGCGCGCACTCGAGGGGCTCACGCGCAATGCCGGCAAGCACGCCGGCGGCGTCGTGATTGCGCCTTCGGTGCTGACCGACTTCACGCCGCTTTACTGCGAGGCCGCCGGCGGCAGCGTGATCACGCAGTTCGACAAGGACGATGTCGAGGCCGCGGGCCTGGTCAAGTTCGATTTCCTGGGGCTGCGGACGCTCACGATCCTCGACTGGGCGATGTCGACCGTGAACGCGGGTCGCGCCCAGGCCGGCCAGGCTGCACTCGAACTCGGCGCCCTGCCGATGGACGACGCGGCCACCTATGCGTTGCTCAAATCCTGCCGCACCACCGCCGTGTTTCAGCTCGAGTCGCGCGGCATGAAGGACCTGGTGCGGCGTCTGCAACCGGACTGCTTCGAGGATATCGTCGCGCTGGTCGCATTGTTTCGGCCCGGTCCGCTGCAGTCGGGTATGGTCGATGACTTCATCAACCGCAAGCACGGGCGCAACTCGGCGGCGATCGACTACCTGCATCCGGATCTCAAGAGCGTGATGGCGCCGACCTACGGCGTGATCCTGTACCAGGAACAGGTCATGCAGATCGCACAGGTGCTCGCGGGCTACACCCTCGGCGGCGCGGATCTGTTGCGCCGTGCGATGGGCAAGAAGAAACCCGAGGAGATGGCCAAGCAGCGCTCGGTGTTCGTCGAGGGGGCGCGCGCGCGCGGGGTCGACGAGCGGCTCGCGGCGCACATCTTCGATCTGATGGAGAAGTTCGCCGGTTACGGCTTCAACAAGTCGCACTCGGCCGCGTACGCGCTGCTCTCCTACCAGACCGCGTATCTGAAAGCGCATTACCCATCGGCCTTCATGGCCGCGGTGCTGTCGGCGGATATGGATCACACCGACAAGATCGTGACGCTGATCGACGAGTGCGCACACATCGGTCTGAGCGTTACGCCGCCCGACGTCAATACCTCGAGCTACGCATTTGCGATGGCCGATGAGCGCACCATCCGCTACGGCCTCGGCGCCATCAAGGGCGTCGGGCGCTCAGCGGTCGATGCCATCACCGAAGAGCGCGCGGTACGTGGCGCGTACCGCGGCTTGCCCGATCTGTGCCGGCGCGTGGATCTGTCGCGCGTCAACCGGCGCGTGTTCGAAGCGCTGATCCGCTCGGGCAGTCTGGATGCCATCGACGCCAACCGCGCGGCGCTCATGGCCGGTCTGGAGGGTGCACTGCGCTCCGGCGAGCAGAGCGCGCATCGCGACGCCACCGGCCAGGTGGATATCTTCGGAGTCGGCGGCCAGCCCGCGCACGAACCGCGGACACCACGGGCGGTGCCGGAATGGAGCGCGTCGCAGCGCCTGGCCGGCGAGCGCGAGACGCTCGGGCTGTTCCTGACCGGGCACCCGATCGCCCCATACGAGCGGGATCTGCGCAGCTTCGCCTCTGGCCGGATCGCCGAATTCGCGCTCGAGCGACCCGCAGGTCCGATCGATCCCGCGCGCGCTTACATGGACGCGCGCAGCGTGACGCTGGCAGGCCTGGTGCTGGAAGTGCGGCGGCGCGGTCCGCGTGTGAGCTTCATGCTGGATGACCGCAGCGGCCGCATGGAAGTGACCCTATTCGAAGAGGTGTATCAGCGCTATCGCGACCTGGTGGTCAAGGACGCGCTGGTGCAGGTCGAAGGGGCGCTGCGCTTCGATGAGTTCAGCGATGCCTGGCGGCTGGCCGCCAAGCAGATCACTGCGCTCGAGGCGGTGCGCGAGCGGCTCGCGCGCTCGATGCTGCTCGCCTGGCCGCGCGTCCCGCAGCCGCAGCTGCTGGAACGGCTGGAAGCACTGCTCGCACGCCACCGCGGCGGGCAGTGCGCTGTGCTGCTGCGGTATTGCTGCGCGGTGGCGACCGGCACGCTGGCTTTGGGTGGCGACTGGAAGATCCGCCCGACCGCAGGGCTGATCGACCAACTCGAGGGCCTGCTCGGCGAGGGCGCCGTGCAGCTGCGCTACACGGTCGAAACTGCGGCCACCGAGGCGGTTGGTTAGGGTTGCGATCCGCCGCCGGGGCCCGTAGGCTTCGGGCCGGCACCCAGCTACCGCGATAAACAGCGCAGATGGCCGTCAGCTTCCTGGACTTTGAGCAACCAATCGCCGAACTTGAGGCCAAGATCGAGGAGCTCGGCCATGTGACTTCCGACTCGGAAGTCAACATCGGCGACGAAATCGCACGCCTGCGCGCCAAGAGCCGGGCGCTGACCCGCTCGATCTTCGCCAATCTGACGCCGTGGCAGATCACACAGCTCGCGCGCCATCCGCAGCGCCCCTACACGCTTGACTACCTGGCCTCGATCTTTACGGACTTTCACGAGCTGCACGGCGATCGCATGTACGCCGACGACATGGCGATCGTCGGTGGTCCGGCGCGGCTCGAGGGCCACCCGGTGATGGTGATCGGGCACCAGAAGGGACGCGATACCAAGGAACGCGTACGGCGCAACTATGGCATGCCGAAACCCGAAGGCTATCGCAAGTCGCTGCGGCTTATGAAGATGGCCGAGCGCTTCCGGATGCCGTTGATCACCCTGATCGATACACCCGGCGCCTATCCCGGGGTCGGCTCGGAGGAACGCGGCCAGAGCGAAGCCATCGCCAGGAATCTGATCGAGATGTCGGCACTGCAGGTGCCGATCGTCTCGGTGGTGATCGGCGAGGGCGGCTCGGGCGGCGCGCTTGCCATCGGCGTCTGCGACCGTCTGCTGATGCTGCAATTCAGTACGTATTCGGTGATCTCGCCCGAAGGCTGCGCCTCGATCCTCTGGAAGAGCGCCGATAAGAAGGAAGTCGCGGCCGAAGCGCTCAATCTCACCGCCGAGCGGCTCGGCGCGCTCGGGCTGGTCGATGAGGTCCTGCCCGAGCCGCTCGGCGGTGCCCATCGCGACCCGGCCGCGATGAGCGGTACGCTGCACCATGCATTGATCCGCCACTTGCGCGAGCTCACCAGCTTGCCGACCGAGCTGCTGCTCGAGCAGCGACAAACCCGCATTTCCTCGGTCGGCGTCTACAGCGAGGGTGCGGCTTGACTGCAGCCGCCGGGAGGGCCGCGCCCACCCGGCACGCCGCGCTTGACGGCGACCCCTCGGCATCGCCGCGGCGCTTCAGCACGCACTGGCTCGGGGTGAGGCTGCGCGCGATCGCCGGTCCGCTGCGCGGTCAGCGTTTGTGCCTCGCTTTCTCCGGCGGTCTCGATTCGAGTGTGCTGCTCGATGCGCTGGTGGCGTTGCGCAGGCGCGAAGCTTTCAAGCTGCGTGCCTTGCACGTCGATCACGGCCTGCACGCTGACTCGGTCCGCTGGGCGGCCGCCGCACGCAATCAGTCGCGCCGGCTGCGCGTGTCCTGCGAAATCCTGCGCATCCGCGTCGCGCCGGCGCGCGGCGAGTCACTCGAAGCGGTCGCCCGCCGCGAGCGCTACCGCGCGCTGCTCGAGCAGCTCGCCGACGACGAACTGCTGCTCACGGCCCACACCCAGGACGACCAGCTGGAGACGCTGCTGCTGGCGCTCATGCGTGGCAGCGGCGTACGCGGTCTTGCGGCCATGGGTGCGCGCAGCGCGCTCGGCCGCACGACCTTGCTGCGGCCGCTGCTGCCGGTGGCGCGATCGCAGCTCGAGCAGTACGCGCGCGCGCGCGGACTCAAGTGGAGCGAGGATGTCAGCAATCTCGATGAACGCTTCGATCGCAACTATCTGCGACGGCAGGTGCTGCCGCGGCTGCGAGCGCGCTGGCCCGCAGCGGCAGCCATGGCGAGCCGCAGCGCCTCGCATCTGGCCGAGGCGCAGGCACTGCTCGAGAGCCTGGCGCGGCGCGGCGCGGCGCTGGCTGCCGACGGGGTGGCTTTGCGCGTGAGCGTACTGCGCGGCATGCCCTTGCCGGAGCGGAACAACGTGTTGCGATGCTGGCTGGCGGGACGCGGCCTATCGATGCCGGATCATCGGCGGCTGCGCGAGATTGCAGGTCCGATGCTCGAGGCGCGGGCAGATGCGCTGCCACGCGTGGCGTGGCGGGGCGGGGAACTGCGCC
>DASYNV010000290.1:0-5833 GCA_036008365.1 Steroidobacteraceae bacterium
CGTCCCAGTGACCGGCCTGCATGAACCGCTCCATCTGGTGAAAATCGATGCTGTAGAGAACCAGCGTCGCGGAATGCAGACCGCCGAGCCGTTCCCTGACGGCCTGATTGATCTGGCAATAGTAGGGGACGGTGGATTCCCAGCTCATCCCGCCAATGAGGCCGATGATCTTCAATCAATCGGCCCAGTACGACTCGATGAGCCCGCGCATGCGCTGCCACATCGGCCCGGGACGGCCGTTGCCGACGGGTTGGCCGTCGAGACTGGTGACCGCGAGGACCCCGCGGGTCGAGGCGCTGAGCCAGACTTCATCCGCGCTGCGCAGTTGCGCCTCGCTGACCGGGGTGCTGCGTCGCTCGATGCCGTGCGCGTCGGCAAGCTCCTCGATCAGGCTGCGCGTGGTTCCGGGCAGCAGGCGGTTCGAGTTCGGCGGCGCGCGCACCTGCTGCGCAACCACGATGTAGACGGTCGATGAGCTCGCGTCGGTGAGCCAGCCGTCGCGCAGCAGAATAGTCTCGGCGGCGTCGGCTTCGACGCTCTGCTGCCGCAGCAGTACGTTGGCGAGCAGCGATACCGACTTGATGTCGCAGCGCGCCCAGCGAGTGTCCTCGGCGGTGATGCAGGCGACGCCGCGCTCGAGGGTTACGGTGCTCGTCACCGGCAGCGGCGAGCAGAAGGCAAAAACCGTGGGCTCGAGCTCGGGCAGCGGCGCGTGGTTGCGCCCGTACTCGGCGCCGCGGGAGACCTGCAGATACACGTACAGATCTCCGCTGCCGTTGGCCTCGATCAGCGCCTCGATCAGCGCGCGCCATTGTTGCTCGCTGTACGGATTGCGGATGCGAACCTCGCCGAGGCTGCGGGCCAGGCGCGCGAGATGCGATGCCAGGCGGCGCGCGCGACCGCGGCGAGCCGCGATCACTTCATACACGCCGTCGCCGAACAGGAAACTGCGATCGAGTGGCGAGATACGTGCCTCGCGCAGCGGCAACAGGCTGCCGTTGAGATGGCAGACCGGCAGCGGGTCAGGCATGCGCGGCTACTTCTGGAACCACAGCAGGACGGTGTCGCTGAGCCGGCTCCAGATGCCGCCGGTCGGGACGTCGACCGTTGGATATAGCGGCACCGAGGCGACGGGCTTGCCATCGACCGTGACCTGTAACTCCCCGACCGCCGTCGTGGTGCTGAGCGGCGCCACCAGCGGATGGCGCACGCTGGCACTGGTCTGGATGGTGCCGGCCTGCCCGCGGGGTATCACGAGATTGATGTCGCTTGCAGGGCCCACCGGGATGAATCCCTCCGCAGCCTTGAAAACGCGCGGCTTGAGCACCACGGTGCCGCGCTGCTTGACGTTGACGGTCTCATAGAAGGTGAAGCCGTAGTTGATCAGCGCCGCACTCGCATCCTCGCGCGCCTTGATGCTGTGCGAGCCCATGACCACCGCGATCAGCCGCATGTTCTGACGATTGGCCGAGCTCACCAGGCAATAGCCGGCGCTGTCCGTGTGGCCGGTCTTCATGCCATCGACGCTGGGATCGCGCTCGAGCAGACCGTTGCGGTTATCCTGTTTGATGTTGTTCCAGATGAACTCGCGAATGGAGAACCAGGCGTAGTACTCGGGGTATTCGCGCACCAGCGCCGAACCGAGCCGCGACAGGTCGCGTGCGGTGCTGTAGTGCGTTGGCGAGGGCAGGCCGCTGCTGTCATCGAAGTGCGTGTTGGTCATGCCCAGCCGCCTGGCATACTCGTTCATGAGCTGGACGAACGCTGGTTCGGTGCCTCCGACGCGCTCGGCCAGCGCGATCGTGGCGTCGTTGCCCGATTGCACGATCATGCCCTTGATCAGGGTCTCGGCCGGTACCTGGCTGCCTACCTGCACGAAGGTGCGCGAGCCTTCGGCCCGCCAGGCGTGCTCGCTGATCGTGACCATTTCGTTGAGTTTCAGCGTTCCGGCCTTGAGCGCATGAAACACCGCATAGCAGGTCATGAGCTTGGTGAGGCTGGCGGGCTCGACGCGTTTGTCCGCATCGCGCTCGGCGAGTACCTTGCCGCTGGCGTAGTCGGTCAGGATGTAAGAGAGCGCATCGACATCGGGCGCGCTCGGGATATTGGCCGAACCGGGCGCGCCGGCCGGCGTCGGTGCGGCCGTCGGCGTGGCGGCGGCGGGCGCCGGTGCGGTGGCTTTGTGTTTGTGGCTGGCGGCCAGCGCCAGTGCAGAGCTGCTAAGGGCCTGCAGCGCGGATAACGTCAAAGCCAGCAGCAGGGCGCGCGGTTTCATGCGAATTGGGACCTCCAACGGTCGATACGGGAAGTGTAACGGCACTGTTCAGTCCTGTGCGAGCCGCGCCGACGGAAAGCCGAGCGCCGCCAGGCGAGCGATCAGCTGATCGAACTCCTGCACGCTCGAAATAGGACCGAGGCGAACGCGCTGCAGTGGTTGATCCGGTGTGGGCGCGAGCGTGATGACCTGCTGGAGACCCGCGTCGCGCAATTTCTCGGCCGCGCGACGGGCGTTGTCGGCCTGCGAGTAGGCTCCGACCTGAATGTAGAAGTGACTTGTGATCGATACCGCGACAGCCGGTGCTGCCGGCGCCGGCTCGAGCGGCGCGGTCACGGGCGGCACATTGCTGACACCGGCGCTCGCGGCCGAAGCGGCCTGGGTCGTGACCGGCAGTTCGGCGGTGGAAGCCGGACCGCCCGGAAGCAGGGTCTCCACTTCGACGAAGGCGGTGCCATTGCGGATCATGTCGAGCCGGTTGGCCGCCGTGTACGACAGGTCGATGATGCGGTTGGCGACGAATGGACCGCGATCGTTGATGCGCACCACGACGCTGCGTCCGTTGGAGAGATTAGTGACGCGCGCATAGCACGGAATCGGCAGGGTCTTGTGCGCGGCAGTCATGGCGAACATGTCGTAGCGCTCGCCGGTGGCGGTACGCAGGCCGTGAAAGTCCGGCCCGTACCAGGAGGCTACGCCGCGGTCGCGGTAGCCCGCGGCGCTCGCAAGCACGACGTAGCGATGCCCGCCGACCTCGTAGAACGGTGGATTGCCGGAGGCACTGCGCGGCTCGGCACGCGGCACGATCTCGGCAGCGCCTGTCGCATTCGGCGGCGGCGCACCCGGCGGCGGCGGTGCGGGCGCGGTGCGGCGCGCCGGTGCGGCGCAGGCGGTCAGCAGCAGCACCGCAGCCAGCAGCGGCAGTCCGACAGGCAGAGCACTGCGTTGGGTGTCGCCGCCCGGGTCCGTCAAAGCGCCGCCTCCTGAGCAATCTGCTGTTTGATTGCGATCGCCAGATCGTGCACTGCCATCGCATACAACGGGCTGGTGTTGTAGCGCGTGATCACATAGAAGTTCTGGAAGCCGACGCGATAGCCCATGGCATCGGGCTGCGGCGCTCCGAGCAGCAGTGCCGGGGTCGAGTCCGGCAGCGTCGTATCGACGACCAGGCCGCGTGCGCGCAGGTTTCCGAGGTTGTCGCTCAGAGTCAGATGATCCGGAGGCGTCAGCGCCGCTGCGCCGACCAGCTGCGCGTCGGCCAGCACCGGCGCACCGTACTGCCAACCATACTGGTGCAGGTAATTGGCGATGCTCGCAAAGATGTCGGCCCAGTCGTTCCAGAGATCGCGGCGCGGCGCATGCTCCGCGCTCACCGCGTAGCGCCGATAGCTCGAGGGCATGAACTGCAGCGCGCCCATGGCGCCGGCATACGAGCCGCGTACGCTCAGCGGATCGAGCCCATCTTCGCGCGCCAGCAACAGGTACTCGCCCAGCTCCTTGCGGAAGAAGCCGGCACGCGGCGGATAGTCGAACGCCAGCGTGGCCAGCGCATCGAGCACACGGTAGCGCCCCGTGGTGCGTCCGTACTGGGTCTCCACGCCGAGGACCGCCAGCAGGTACTCGGGCGCCACCTGGTACTCGATCGCAATGCGGTCCAGCAGCTCCTTGTGCTCGCGCCAGAGCTGGGCGCCGCCGTCGATGCGCAGCGGGGTCAGCATGCGCGCGCGATATTCCCACCACTGCAAGCTCTTCTCGGCCGGGCGCTCCATCGCCTCGATGATCTTGGGCTGCGCTTCCGCCGCGCCGAGCACGGCCGTGACCTGATTGCGGTCGAGGCCCTGGCTCACGAGCTGATCGATGAACGCCTGGATCTCCGGTCGGGACAGATCGAAGTGACCGTGCTCGATGATCGGCTGCGCCGGCGCGGGGGCTTGCACCGGCGGCGCTGGCGTTGGCGAGGCCGCGGGCGGGAGTGACTCGCCGCCCCCAGGCTCGGCTGCGATGACGGCGCTGCCGAGCAGCAGTGCGCATATCGGCAATGCGATTCTCATGTGCCGACCAGTTTACGGTGCGAATAGAGACCCATGAGAATGCCAAAGCCCGCCAGCAGCGTGACGACCGACGTGCCGCCATAGCTCACCAGCGGCAGCGGCACACCGACCACGGGCAGCAGGCCGCTGACCATGCCGGCGTTGATGAAGACATAGACGAAGAAGGTCAATGCCACGCACAGTGCCAGCAAACGCGAGTAGGTGTCGTTGGTCTGGGTCGCGAGCCAGACCGCGCGCGCGACGATGAAGATGTAGAGCGCCAGCAGGCCGACCAGCCCGACCAGTCCGAACTCCTCGCCGACCACGGCAAAGATGAAGTCGGTCGATCGCTCGGGCAGGAACTCGAGTTGCGCCTGACTGCCGTTCATCCAGCCCTTGCCGAAGACACCGCCCGACCCGAGGGCGATCTGGCTCTGGATGATGTGATAGCCGGCACCGAGCGGATCGGTCTGGGGGTTGAGGAAGGTCAGAACACGCTGGCGCTGGTAGTCGTGCAGGAAATTCCACCCCAGTACGGCGGCGCCCGCGCCTGCGAGCACCAGCGCCGCGACGATGCGCATCGACAATCCGGACATCAGCACCAGCAGCGCACCGCTGGCCGCGATCAGCGCGGCGGTTCCGAGGTCGGGCTGAATGGCCACGAGACCGGCGGGCAGGAAAATGATCACGGCCAGCACCAGCAGCGACCTCCAGTCGGGCGGCAGCGGACGATCGTGCAGGTACCAGGCCGCGAGCATGGGCACCGCGAGCTTCATGATTTCGGAGGGCTGGAACTTGAACAGGCCGAGGTTCAGCCAGCGCTGTGCGCCCTTGCCGATGGCGCCGGACACTTCGACCACGATCAACAGCACCACGCCGAGCAGGTACAGCCATGGCGATATGCGTCGCAGGAAATTTGGACTGGCATGCGTCAGCGCCAGCATCGCGGCCGTGCCGAGCGCCAGGCGCATCACGGTGCGCACCACGGTATCGATGCTCTGACCCGAGGCGCTGTAGAGGATCGCGAGCCCGTAGAGCGCCAGCAGCGACAGTCCGACCAGCAGCGGGCCGTCGAGGTTGAGCACCGACAGCAGTCTGGCGGAGGAGAACAATGTGCGCCGGGTGCGCGCGTAGCCTGTGTCTTCCATCGTGCTTCAATGGTCCATCAGTCGGCCGCTTCGGATTCCGGCACCGCGGTTTCCGTGGTGTTGGGTGTGTTCTGGCGCAAGAGATAGGCGTCCATGACCTTGCGCGCGATCGGCGCCGCGGCACTGGCGCCGAAGCCGCCGTTCTCGACCAGCACCGCCACCGCGATGCGCGGAGCTTCCACCGGCGCGAAGGCAATGAACCAGGCGTGGTCCTTGAGGCGCTCGGCCACCTTCTGCGTCAGTCGCTCGCTGCGCGAGACCGTGAACACCTGGGCGGTACCGGTCTTGCCCGCGATCGTGTAGCTCACGCCCTTGCTGATCGCGGCGGCCGTGCCGTAGGTGGCCGCGCCGATCATGCCGTTGATGACCAGGTCCCAATC
>DASYNV010000291.1:0-8627 GCA_036008365.1 Steroidobacteraceae bacterium
GCACATCGCGCTCGCGACCGTCACGGTGCTGACCTCGTGGTCTTTCATCCAGATGATGTTCGCGCTCCGCTATGCGCACGATTACTACGCGGCGGCCTGCCATGGCCGACCGGTGGGACTGCGCTTCCCGGATGACCCCGATCCGGATTACGGCGATTTCTTCTACTTCTCCGCCATCATCGGCACCTCGGGCCAGACCGCCGATGTTGCCTTTGTCAGCAAGCCGATGCGGCGCATCGGCTCACTGCACTGCATCCTGGCCTATCTCTTCAACACCACGGTGCTCGCGATGCTGATCAACATCGCCGCGAGCCTGCTGTAGCGCTTATCCCGCGCGCCCGTCAGGCGGTTCGAGCAGCTCGGACAAACGCCTGAGGGTCTGGTGACCGCCCTCGATGGCCCCATAATACTGAACGATGCGATCGCGGTCCGCAGCGGTCGGGAACACCATATCGATGCTGACGCGGGTTTGATCGCGGCCGAGCGCTTGGAAGGTCCGGCGGGACTCGAACTGCGCGCGGGGCCCGTCGGCCGAACCCCCGCCGTGTGCAAACACGATGCGTTCGGGCGGCACGACCTCGATGAAGGTGCTCTTGTTGGCGTAGTCCGTGCCGTCCGGGCCGTGCATCACGAACGTCCACACGCCGCCCGGGCGCACCTCCATCGTTTCGATGGTGGTGGTGAAACCGTTCGGTCCCCACCACTTGACGATCTGCTTGGGGTCGGTCCAGGCCTTCCAGACCATCTCACGCGGCGCATGGATGACGCGCTCGATCAGCAGCCGCCTATTTTTTTCTGCGGCCATGCGCCTTCTCCTTTGCCCTGAGGGTTTGCAGGTAGCTGTCCAGGTGATCGAGGCTCTGTTCCCAGAACTGGCGGTAGTCCTCGACCCAGTCCGCGACCTCCTTGAGCGGACTCGCCTTGAGCCGGCAGGGCCGCCATTGCGCGTGGCGCGTACGCGCGATGAGCCCGGCGCGCTCGAGCACCTTGAGGTGCTTGGTGACGGCGGGCAGCGTCATACGAAACGGCTCGGCGAGCTCCGTCACCGTGGTCTCGCCAGCCACCAGCCGCGCGAGGATTGCGCGTCGGGTCGGATCGGCGAGTGCGGCGAAGGTGGTGCTCAGGTGATTGCTCGTCACCGGGTATACCAAGTGGTTAATTAACTGAGCGGTAAATTAACATCACGCCCGCGCCAAGTCCAGCGGCGCACGCGACCGCGCGATGTCATGGTGCGTGTCATGCGCCGGCAGGCACCCGAACGTCCGGCACTGCGCGACATATGGTGAGCGACGCATCAGCTGATACAGGGCCAAGTGCACGTTTGCAGTGCAATAACTCACGTGAACGCAACAATAGTCGCGTACAGTGCCCTCCCGCCATTGTTGGCACGCGAGTTGCTACCTGGATTACATGCAAACACCTTCGCTCCGGTTTCTGAAGACGTTTCATATCGCAGCCAAGCTCGGCAGCTTCAAAGCGGCCGCACAGGAGCTGTGTGTGACCGCGTCCGCCGTGAGCCATCAGATCAAGGCCTTGGAGCAGCAGCTCGGCGTGTCGCTGTTCAATCGCGGAGCGCGCTCACTGTCGTTGAGTGCCGCCGGTGCACTGTATCTCGAGAACATCGACGCGTTATTTTCGCGGCTCGAGTCGGTGACGGAGCAACTCAAGCGGCGTTTCAGTCGCGCGGTGGTGCGCCTGCAGGTGCCGCCCTTCTTCGCCAGTGAACTGCTGGTGCCGCGACTCAGCACATTCGGCGCCCTGCACGACGACATCGATATCCAGATCGAGACCGATATTGCGCCCCACGAAGCGCATTCGCCGGACGCGGATGTCTCGATCGTGGTCGGCACCGGGCAGTGGCCGGACGTGCAGGCGACCCGGCTGTTCCCGCAAGCCTATGTTGTCGCCTGCGCACCGGAGCGGCTGCGTGAGGTGCGTATACAGAGCGTCGCCGATCTGGTGCAGCAGCCGCTGATCGCACACGGCCGCCGCCGAGATCTCTGGGATCGCTGGGCGGCGATGTTTGGAACCGAAGCGTTGCGACCCAAGCAGCTGATCGAATTCAACTCGATGGCCTCAATCGTCCATGCCGCGGAGCAGGGCGTCGGCATCGCACTGGTGTCCGCGCCCGTGGCCGCGCAGCGCTTCGCGAACGGCTCGCTCGTCAAAGTGTTCGATCACGAATTGGTGACCGGCGACGCATACTATCTGGTGACGCGGCCCGAAGACGCGCAACGATTGGGCGTTCGCGCACTGATCGGCTGGATGTTGCAGCAATATGGTGCCGCGAGCTGGCTACCATCGCCGACCGAGATCGTCAACGCCGCGTAGCGAGCCGCCGGTCCCGCGATCAGCAGTGCAACGCCACGATCGGCAGCCACGGACAGCCGCTCGGCCTCTTTCGTTTAGGTGACATTTGCATGGCGCGCTCGATGTCCGATGATCCTCTCCTGCGTCTTGCGCGTGCTCAAATCCCGCTGTAGAGTGAACGTTCATTCACTTTTCCGGGGATCGGACCGCTGTGGCGGTGCGGCATACCCCGGCTTTCGCACAAGCATGCCCCCGCACCGCGGGGACACAAGGTGTCTCTCATGCGCCGATTTGAAAAAGTTTCCATCCGTGCATTGGTGGCCACGGCCGCGTTGACGCTGCTGCTGACCGCCTGCGGCAAGGGCGGTGCCAAGCACGGTGGGCCGCCCGGTGACTTCACGCCGCAGGTCACGGTCGTGACGCTCAAGTCGCAGCCCGTGACGCTGACGCGCGAGCTGCCCGGCCGCACCAACGCCTATCTGGTGGCCGAAGTGCGGCCGCAGGTCAACGGCATTCTCAAGAAGCGCTTGTTCGAAGAAGGCGCGATCGTGAAGGCCGGCCAACCGCTGTACGAGATCGACGATGCGATCTATCGCGCGCAGCTCGAAAGCGCGCAGGCCGCGCTGGCCAAAGCGCAAGCGACCGTCGCGGCCGCCAGGCTCACGGCCGAGCGCACGCAGGAGCTCATCAAGATCGACGCGGTCAGCAAGCAGGACAATGACAATGCCGTGGCCGCGTACGGCCAGGCGCAGGCCGATGTCGCGGCCGGCAAAGCTGCGGTCGCGAATGCCACGGTGAATCTGAACTATGCGCACCTCACGGCGCCGATCACCGGCCGAATCGGCAAATCGGCGGTGACCGTAGGCGCGCTCGTGACTGCTAATCAGACCTCGCCGATGGCCACGATCCAGCAGCTCGATCCGATCTACGTCGATGTCAACCAGGCCAGCAGCGAGTGGCTGCACCTGAAGCAGGAGATCGACAGCGGGCGCGCGCAGTCGGGGGCCGCCGATGAGCCGGTGACCATCATGCTGGCGGATGGCAGAACCTATGCACAGAAAGGCCGACTGCAGTTCACCGATGTCACGGTCGATCCAACCACGGGTGATTTCCTGCTGCGCGCGGTCGTGCCCAATCCCAACAGCGAGCTGCTGCCCGGCATGTACGTGCGCGCACTGCTCGATGAAGGCGTGCTCTCCAATGGCGTGCTCGCCCCGCAGCAGGGCATCACGCGCGATCCCAAGGGCAACGGCAGTGCCCTGGTCGTCAATGCACAGGGCAAGGTCGAACCGCGTGAGGTCAAGGTGTCGCGCACGATCGGCGATCAATGGCTGGTCGACGACGGTCTCGCGAGCGGCGATCGGCTGATCGTCGAAGGCGTGCAAAAGGTGCAGCCGGGTATGGCCGTGAAGGCGGTCGAGGCCGCGGGCGATGGCGCCTCAGCGGGCGTCGCATCGACCAGCTCGGGTGCCGCCAGTGGCGGCGGCGCGGATGGCGTCGCGGTCGCCGGCAAAGACTCCGCGGCGCACTGATAGGGGGCTTCGCCATGCTGTCACGCTTCTTCATCGATCGCCCGATCTTCGCCTGGGTCGTGGCGCTTATCCTGATGTTGATCGGTGCGATCTCGATCACGCGGCTGCCGATCGCGCGCTATCCGGTCATCGCACCGCCGTCGGTCAATATCAGCGCATCCTATCCGGGCGCCTCGGCGCAGACGGTCGAGGATTCGGTGACGCAGATCATCGAGCAGAACATGACGGCGCTCGACGGACTCCTTTATATGGAGTCGACCAGTGACAGCAACGGCGGCGTCTCGATCTCGCTGACCTTCGCCAGCGGCATCAATCCCGACATCGCCGCCGTGCAGGTTCAGAACCGGCTGCAGCAGGCCGTGCCGCTGCTGCCGCAGATCGTACAGCTGCAGGGTATATCGGTCAGCAAGAGCACCGGCAGCTTCCTGCTCGCGATGGGTTTCGTGTCCGAAGACGGCAGCATGAGCGGCGGCGACATCAGCGACTGGCTCGCCACCAACGTCGTCGATTCCGTGAGCCGCGTCGAGGGTGTGGGCGGCGTGGAGCTGTTCGGCGCCAAGTACGCGATGCGCATCTGGCTCGATGCCGACAGGCTCAACGCTTACGGCGTGACGCCCGCCGATGTGACCGCCGCCATCCAGGCGCAGAACGCGCAGCTCTCGGTGGGCCAGCTCGGCGACACTCCGTCGGTACAGGGCACGCAGCTCAATGCCACCATCACCGCGCTCGGCCGCTTGAACACGCCGGAGCAGTTCGAGAACATCGTCATCCGCAGCAACAGCGACGGCTCGACTCTGCGCCTGCGCGATGTCGCGCGCGTCGAGCTGGGGTTGGCGAACTACGGTTTCAACGTCAAATACAACGGCAAACCGGCCTCGGGCTTTGCCGTGAATCTTGCCACCGGCGCCAATGCGCTGCGGACCGTGTCGGGCGTCAACGATCTGCTGCTATCGATGCAGCCGCAGTTTCCGCATGGTCTCAAGGCCGTTAGCGCGCTCGACGTCACACCGTACGTGCGCAAATCGATTCGCGAAGTGGTCAAGACGCTGCTCGAAGCGATCGGCCTGGTGTTTCTGGTGATGCTGGTGTTCCTGCAGGACATCCGCGCTACCCTGATTCCGACCATCGCCGTGCCCGTGGTGCTCATGGGCACCTTCGCCGCACTGGCCACCGCCGGTTACTCCATCAACATGCTGACCATGTTCGCGGTAGTGCTCGCGATCGGACTGCTGGTCGACGATGCGATCGTCGTGGTCGAGAACGTCGAGCGGCTGATGGCCGAGGAGGGGCTGTCGCCCAGGGAAGCAACCCGCAAGTCGATGGATCAGATCACGGGCGCGTTGGTCGGCATCGCGACCGTGCTGTCGGCGGTGTTCATCCCGATGGCGTTCCTGACCGGGTCGACCGGCGTCATCTATCGGCAGTTTTCGATCACGATCGTCTCGGCCATGGTGCTGTCGGTGATCGTCGCGATCGTACTGACGCCGGCCTTGTGCGCGACGCTGCTCAAACCGGTGGCCAAGGGCGAGCATCATCACTACAACCGCGGCTTCTTCCGCTGGTTCAACCGCAACTTCGATGCCGGCAGCCGCCACTATCAAGGCCTGGTCGGCCGCATGATCGGGAGTCCCTGGCGCTACATGCTCGTGTACCTGGCGCTGGCGTCGCTGATGGGACTACTGTTCCTGCGGTTGCCCACGGCGTTCCTGCCCGATGAGGACCAGGGCTATCTCTTTACGCTGGTGCAGACTCCCGTGGGTGCGACGATGGCACGCACCGAGAGTGCGCTCGACAAGGTCGCGGACTACTTCCTCAATCACGAGAAGGATGCGGTCGCATCGATCTTCACGGTGGCGGGCTTCAGCTTCAGTGGCTCGGGACAGAACGCCGGCATCGGCTTCGTGCTGCTGAAGGACTGGGAGCAGCGCAAGGGCGCGAAGCTCGGCGTGCAGGCGGTGCAGACGCGAGCCTTCGGCGCGCTAATGCAGATCAAGGACGCGATGGCGTTCGCATTCGCGCCACCACCGGTGAATGAACTCGGCAATTCCGAGGGCTTCGATTTCTATCTGAAGGACACCAATGGCCAGGGACACGCGGCGCTGACCGCGGCGCGCAACCAGTTCCTGTTCATGGCCTCCAAGGACAAGCTGCTCGCGAACGTGCGGCCCAATGGCCAGGAAGACGCGCCGCAGTTCCGGCTCGACATCGATGCGCAGAAGGCGACCTCACTCGGACTCAAGATGGCCGATGTCGATGACACGCTGGCCGTCGCCTGGGGTGGCCGCTACATCGACGACTTCATCGACCGCGGCCGCGTCAAGCACGTGATCATCCAGGCCGATGGGCCATTCCGCATGCGGCCCGAGGATTTCAACCGCTGGTACGTGCGCAACGCGCAGGGCCACATGGTCTCGACCGCCTCGTTTGCGACCTCGCACTGGGATTACGGCTCACCTCGGCTCGAGCGCTTCAACGGCGCCTCGGCCATGGAGATCAACGGCCAAGCCGCCGAGGGCGTGAGCTCGGGTGAGGCCATGAAGGAAATCCAGAAGCTCGTCAATCAACTGCCGAGGGGCTACGCGATTGACTGGACCGGGCAGTCCTACCAGGAACGCGCGGCCGGCAAGCAGACGCCGATGCTCTACACGCTGTCGCTGATCGTGGTGTTCTTGTGCCTGGCGGCGCTCTATGAAAGCTGGTCGATTCCGACCGCGATCCTGCTGGCCGTACCGCTGGGCGTGATCGGCGCCGTGCTCGCGAGCACCGCGCGTGGATTAGAGCGTGACATCTACTTCCAGGTGGCCATGCTCACGACCATCGGACTCGCGAGCAAGAACGCGATCCTGATCGTCGAGTTCGCCAAGGAAAACGTCGAGCACGGTCAGGATGTGATCACGGCGACCATGCACGCGGTGCGCGACCGCCTGCGCCCGATCCTCATGACCTCGCTGGCCTTCGGACTCGGCGTGCTGCCGCTGGCCGTGGCCACGGGCGCCGGCGCCGGTGCGCAGCGCGCGATCGGCACCGGCGTGTTCGGCGGCATGGTCGCGGGCACGTTCCTCGGGATCTTTTTCATCCCGGTGTTCTTCGTGGTGGTGCAGAAGCTGTTTCACAGCCTGCCCGATGAGCCGACGCATCCCGAGACGCAGAGTGGCTTGCCGCTTGCGCCGTCGGGACCCGGTGGCACCGCGTCACCCGGCATGGCCATGACGCCGCTGCCGCCGCCCTCGGGCGGTCGGTCGTCCGGGGGCTCTCATGAGTCTTAAGACACCAATGCGTGCGGCGCGGACGCGCACGGTAGCCGTGGTCACCGGCGCCTTCCTTTTCGGCCTGATCTCGGCCTGCACCATGGAGCCGCGCTATAAGCAGCCGGTGCTGCCGGTGCCCGATCAGTGGCCAATTCCGGCGACGACCGCGGGTACTACGCCAGCGGCACCGGCACCCGCGGCCGCCGAGGCTCAGGCCATGGCCGTTCGCGACATCGGCTGGCACGATTTCTTTGCCGATACGCGGCTGCAGAACCTGATTGCCGCGGCGCTCGTGAATAATCGCGATCTGCGGGTCGCGATCCTCAACATCGAGAAGGCGCGGGCGCAGTACCGTATCCAGCGCAGCGTACTGTTCCCGTCGATCAATGCCAGCGGCAACTTCACGCGAGAGAAATTGCCGCCTGCGCTGACCTTCGGCACCGAATCGTTTACCAGCAATATCTATCAGGCGGGCGTCGGCATCTCGAACTACGAGGTCGATTTGTTCGGTCGGGTCCGGAGCCTCACGCACTCAGCGCTCGAACAGTACCTGGCGCAGGAGGAAGCGCGTCGCAGCGCGCAGCTGAGCCTGATCGCCGAAGTGGCCAATGCCTACCTGACCCTGGCGTCGGACAAGGATCTGCAGCATCTGGCGCTGCAGACGCTCGAGAGCCAGGAGCATTCGTTCGAGCTGGCGCGCAGGAGTCACGACGCCGGCGCGACCTCGGGCCTCGACCTTGCACAGGCGCAGACCACGGTCGAGCAGGCACGCGCAGATGCGGCGCGCTACGAAGGCAATGTGGCGCAGGACATCGATGCGCTGACGCTGCTGGTGGGCGAGCCGCTCGAACCCACCTGGGTGCCGGAAGAGTTCGATGCCAAGACCATGGGGCTCGAAGCGCTGCCCGCGGGTCTGCCGTCGGACGTGCTGCTTCGCCGGCCCGATGTGCTCGAGGCTGAGCACCTGCTCCGGTCCGCCAACGGCAACATCGGGGCCGCGCGCGCGGCTTTCTTTCCGACCATTTCGCTGACCACGAGCATTGGCTCGGCCAGCGAGGATCTCTCGCATCTGTTCAAGTCAGGTTCCGGGACCTGGACATTCTCGCCCACGATCTCGCTGCCGCTCTTTCATGGCGGTGAGATCGTCGGCAATCTGTCGCTCGCGAACACCAATCAGAAGATCGCGGTGGCGCAGTACGAGAAAGCCGTCCAGACGAGCTTCCGCGAGGTGGCCGATGCGCTGGCGCTCACGGCCACGCTCAATCGCCAACGCGCGGCGCAGGAGGCGCTGGTCGCCGCCACCGGCCGCGCCTACGAGCTCTCGCAGCAGCGCTACAAGGCCGGCCGCGACAGCTTTCTCGACGTGCTCGTGTCCCAGCGCAGCGACTACAGCGCCCAGCAGGGGCTGATCGCCACACGGCTCGCGGAGCAGACCAATCGCGTGAATCTGTACACCGAGCTCGGCGGCGGTTGGCGGGAGCAAACACAGAAGAGCGCCAACCCATGAGCGAAGGCGGTATCGCATCCTCGCCAGGCG
>DASYNV010000292.1:0-1980 GCA_036008365.1 Steroidobacteraceae bacterium
TGGAAGCGCGCATGATCCGCACGCTGTCGCAGTTCGCTGCCACCTGCCACGGCCGCCTGATGGGCGCCGACCGGGAATTCAACGAATTGGCCATCGACTCGCGCAAGCTTAGCTCCGGCGATCTGTTCGCGGCGCTGCACGGTGAGCATGCCGACGGGCACAGCTTCGTGGCCGCGGCGGCAATTGCCGGTGCGGCCGGGGCCGTGGTGCAGCGACGGGTCGAGGCCCCGCTGGCGCAGATCGTGGTTACCAATGTCGAACTCGCGCTGGCGAGTGCCGCGCGCGCCGCGCGCGCGCAGTTCACGGGACCTGTGATCGGCGTCGCCGGCAGCAATGGCAAGACCACGGTCAAGGAGATGCTGGCCGGAATTCTCGCGCAGCTCGGCCCGTGCCTGGCGACGCGCGGCAATCTGAACAATCACCTCGGCGTGCCGATGACGTTGCTGCGACTGGATGCGACCCACCGCAGCGCCGTCATCGAAATGGGCGCCAACCGGCGTGGCGATGTCGAGCAACTGGTGCAGATCGCGCGCCCCGGCATCGGCCTGATTACCAATGCGGGCGCCGAGCATCTCGAAGGCTTCGGCTCGCTCGAGGGCGCCGCGCGTGCGGAAGGCGAGATGGTGTCCGGTCTGCCCGCGAGCGGCACGGCCGTGATCAATGGCGATGACGCCTATGCGTCGCTGTGGCGCGCGAGTACCGTCGCGCGCGTCTGCACCTTCGGTCTGCGCCACGAGGCCGACTTTCGCGCCGAGGAGCTGCGCTTCGAAGTCGGTGCGCCGGGATTCTGCACCCACTTCCGGCTGCGCAGCGGCGCTGACAGCGTGCCGGTGACGCTGGCACTGGCCGGCCGCCACAACGTGCTCAACGCGCTGGCGGCCGCGGCCGCCGCGGTCAATGCCGGCGCCGATCTTGCTCAGGTGGCGACGGGGCTGGGGCAGATGCAGCCGGTACGCGGGCGCCTGCAGCTCAAGCGCACTCGTCACGGCGCCTGGCTCATCGATGATTCATATAACGCCAATCCGAGCTCGGTGCGTGCCGCTCTCGAGGTGCTCGGCGATCTCGAGGGGCGGCGCTGGCTGGTGCTCGGCGACATGGCCGAGCTCGGCGAGGTCGCCGCAGAGAGCCACCGCGAGCTCGGTGAACTCGCACGCTCGCTCGGCATCGAACGGCTATACAGCTTCGGACCGCTCGCGGCGCTCGCGGCCGACGCATTCGGCGCGGGCGCGGAGCGCTTCAGCGACGCGACCGAGCTGGCGCGTGCGCTCGACGCTGGCCTGAGCGCCGAGGTGCGCGTGCTCATCAAGGGCTCACGCGTCAATCGACTCGAACGCGTGGTCGAGGCGCTGCTGGCGCCCGATGCAACACGCAAGGCGGGCTGACGCGTGCTGTACTGGATCGCGAAACTGCTGGCCGTCCACTACTCCGGCTTTCACGTGTTCTCCTATCTGACGTTGCGCGCGATTCTCGCGGTCATGACGGCGCTGAGCATGGCGCTGCTGGTCGGACCGAGGATGATCGCGCGCCTGTCGAGCTACCAGATCGGCCAGGTGGTACGCGACGACGGTCCGCGCTCGCATCTGCCGAAGGCCGGGACGCCGACCATGGGGGGTGCGCTGATCATCGTCGCGGTCGCCGTCAGCACGCTGCTGTGGGCGGATCTGCGCAATCGCTTCGTCTGGATCACGCTCGGTGTCACGGTCGGCTTCGGGGTCATCGGCTTGTGGGACGATTATCTCAAGCTGGTGGTGCGCAATTCGCGCGGACTCACCCCACGCTGGAAGTACCTGTGGCAGTCGGTGCTCGGTCTGGCCGCGGCGCTGCTGCTGTACTGCACCGCACAGGTGCCGGCGCAGACCGATTTCTTCGTGCCGTTCGTCAAGACCGTGAATGTGCCGCTCGGCGCCACCGGATTCGTGGCGCTGAGCTACTTCATGATCGTCGGCATGAGCAACGCCGTGAATCTGACCGACGGTCTCG
>DASYNV010000293.1:0-13039 GCA_036008365.1 Steroidobacteraceae bacterium
CGACGAGGTTGCGCTGCGTCAGCAGCGCACCCTTGGAGCGCCCGGTGGTGCCGGAAGTGTAGAGAATCGCCGCCATGTCATCGGCTGAGCGCGCCACGGTGTCGAACTCGATGGCGCGGCCGCGGGCATGGCTCAACAACGATCCTTCGCCGGCGCCACCGAGCGTCGCCACTGCGCGCACACCGAGCCGCTGCGCCAGCGGCTCGAGAGAGTCCTGGCGCTGCGGAGTACAGACAAAAAGTGCCGGTTCGGCATCGGAGAGGAAGTAGTCGAGCTCCGCTGCCGTATAGGCGGTGTTGAGCGGCAGGTAGACGGCGCCGACGCGCAGCGTTGCCAGGTACAGCAGCACCGCTTCCGGACTCTTCTCGACCTGCACCGCAACCCGATCATTGGCGCGCACGCCGAGCGCCCGCAGCGTGTGCGCGAGCTGCGCGGATTGCTCGAGCGCATCGCGGTACCGCAACACTCGACCGGCATCGGTGCGCAGGAACTCGCGCTGCAGGCCTGCCCCGCTTGGAAAAAGCTCGGTGATTACGCCGCTCATGATCGGCCGCTCATGCGTGCTGCCAGCGGGCGATGCCGCGTGAAGCATTCGACGGCGGCCCTCGCAGCCGGACCCGCGGGATCGGGTCGCACGAGCACCAGCTGCAGTGATAACTTGCGCATCGCCCCGGCTTGCAGTGGCAGGCGCCGCAAGGTGCCGCTCGCGAGCGGTGCTGCGACCAGGTGCTCCGGCAACCAGCCAAACCCCAGTCCGGCTTCGATCATGGCCAGGGAAGCTTCGGGGCTGCTGACTGTGCAGCGTCGCTCCGCGCCGAGCCAGCCCTCATCGCGCGGCGCCTTGCTGCCGGAATCGCGCACCACGATCTGAACGTGACGCGCCAGATCCTCGCTACCGAGCACCCGATCGAGCTGATGCAGTGCGTGGTCCGGGCGCGCGACCGCAAGGAAGGTCACATCCATGAGGAATTCGCCCATGAATGGCGGCGGCACACGGCTGGTCACGACCACATCGGCACGGCCCTCGGCGATCACCTCCTCGGCGCCCGACAGCACCGCGTCCGACAGACTGATCTCGGTGTTCGGGCACAGCTGGCGCAGCTCGCCGACGATCTTGAGCAGCAGCTCGCGAGGAAAGGCGGCATCCACCACGAGCCTGAGTGCGCTCTCCCAGCCCTGCTTGAGGCTGCGCGCCAGCCGTTCGAGCGACTGCATCTCCCGCAGCAGTGGCCGTGCGCGCTTGAGCAGCTCCCTGCCCTCGCTCGTGAGTACGGCCCGCCGGCCTTCGATTGCCAGCAGCGGCGTATCGAGCGCCGACTGCAGGCGTGCGATCGCATAGCTGACCGCCGACTGGCTGCGGTGCAACGCCGTGGCTGCCGGCGCGAACCCTCCCTCGTCGACTACGGCTGCGAGCACCGCCCATTGCTCGAGGGAGGTACTGGGTATGGGCATGGATAGATTTACTTTATTGATCTGTTACAGCTGAATATTGCGCTTTTTAATTCAGTATTTCGACCTTATTGTAGCTACCCATAGGAGGTTACTTATGAACACAGGCCAAATTCGACGCAGCAACGAGCGCGGCTTCGCGGACCACGGCTGGCTGAAGTCATTTCACTCGTTCTCGTTCGCCGACTACTTCGACCCGCGGCACGTGGAGTTCGGACCGCTGCGCGTGATCAACGAGGACCGCGTGCAATCCGGTGCCGGATTTGGCACCCATGGCCACCGCGACATGGAAATCATCAGCTACGTGCTCTCAGGTGAGCTCGCGCATCGGGATTCGATGGGCAACGGCTCGACCATCCGTCCTGGCGACGTGCAGCGCATGAGCGCGGGCACGGGTGTGCGACACAGTGAGTACAACCCATCCAGCAGCGATCCAGTGCATTTCCTGCAGATCTGGATCACCCCGGACGCCACGGGCATCGCACCGAGCTACGAGGAGCGACGCTTCGAGGCGGGCGAGAAGCGCGGACGGCTGCGGCTGATCGCATCACCGGATCGCGCCGACGGCTCGGTGCTGCTGCATCAGGACGTGCGCCTGTACGTCGGTCTCTTCGACGGCACTGAGCGCGCAACGCTCGACGTTGCCCGCGGACGGCGGATCTATGTGCACCTCGCGCGCGGTGCGATCCGCGCCAACGGGGTGGGGCTCGAGGCGGGTGATGCCCTCAAGCTCGCCGAAACGGCGGCCCTGACGTTGGACGACGGCCACGATGCCGAGGTGCTGGTATTTGATCTGCCCGGCTAAGTCGGCTCGATCCGGACCATCGGCAGCACGGCGACGGCGGCGAATCCGAGCATCTCGTACAGCCGCCGCGCGCCGGTGTTGCCGACGCTGACGTGCAGGAAGGAGTGCAGTCCCAGCTCGCGGTGGCGCCGGATCAGCGCACGCGTGAGTCCGGCCGCGCAGCCGCGTCCGGTGAAGTCCGGGTGCGTACAGATACCGCTGATCTCGCGCATCCCTTCGAGCGCCATGCGCTCGCCGGCCATCGATACCAACCGCCCTTGCTCGTAGATGCCGATGAACGTGCCCAGTTCGGCACTGCGCGCGCGGAAGAAGTCCGGAAATGCGATGGCCGCCAGCGCATTCATCGCCGGCCGATCGTTGGGCCCGAGCAGCACATGGGCCGCGGGTTCCCACAGCGGCGTGGCACCGAAGTAGCTCATCTGAAGCACTTCGGAGCGCGCACCCGGCTGCCACCCGCGCGGCCAGACCTCCGGCAGCACACCAACGAAGTAGGCATTGGTGTTGAGCCCCATCCGTTCCGGCAGGTCGGGATCGAGCGCGCTGCCGGCTGACTCGATCGCGAAGAAGGGCGCGACGTCCTGAGGAAACCACTGCAGCACGCCCTGCCCCTGCGCCCAGCGCCGATGGGGCCCCTGCAGCGCGTGCCACATCGGGTTGTCGAGGCGCGGGTCGCGCATGGGAACTCCAGCTCAGCTTCGGCGGCCGCCGGCGACCATCACCGTCTGACCCGTATCGTGCAGCACCTGTCGCCGGTCGCGTCTGGATAGCCCGCTCGAGGCGGCGACGATGCGGCTCACCATCTCGCCATAGAGTCCCGCCGAATTGCCGATGTCGGAACCCCACATGAGCCGACTCGCACCGAGCACCGCGACAAAGTGTCGCAGCGCATCGCTCGCAGAGGCTCGCGCAGCGTGCAACGTCTCGAGATTGACGGTGGTGAATTTGAAATAGATGTTGCGATGCGCGAGCAGCGCGCGATGGTCGGCACCGAGTCCGAAGTCCGGTGGCCCCGCGGCGTCCGGCCATGCGCAGTGATCGAGCACCAGTCGGGCCTGTGGATATTGGCGCGCCAGGCGCGCATAGGCCGCCATCGCCGGGGCCGAAGACCCGGGCGGCAGCGTCATGAGATCCATCACCAGCCCCGCTGCATTGACCGCGGCCCAAGTACGCTGCGCCGCCGGCGACTCCAGCCACGAAAAGCCGCCGTCACTGCCGCGCGTGCCGCTGAGCCGCACGCCGGCAATTCCGTGCCGATCGATGAGCTCTCGGACCGTTCCAGGGGTGTTCGGATCTTCCGCATCCAGCACCACCACCGGGACGAGGCGCTCCCGGTATTGATCAGTGCTGTCGAGCAGGTAGCGATTGTCGAGCCCATACGCGCCGCGGCGCTGCATGGCGGCGCCACCCGCAACGCCGTTCTGATCCATCCATCGCAGCACACGCACCACCTCCGGCAGCTCCCCGGTCGGCTGCGGTGGCGGCGGCCCGGGCAGCGGCGGCGGGCTCGGGGCGCGCGGGTAGTGCACGAGGTCCCCGGATTCGAGGTGCGCGTGCGCATCGAACAGCGGAAACGACAGCCCGCTGCCGCGGCGACGGGCCCACGCGGCGCCGGGGATCGTCGCCATTGCGAAGGCCGAAGCGAGCCAGCGGCGACGCGTGAGCATGTGCACCGTCAGCGGTGTTCGGCTCGCAGCAGCCGCTCGAGCTCGGGTACGACCTGGAACAGATCGCCGACCATGCCGATGTCGGCGACCTCGAAGATCGGCGCTTCGCTGTCCTTGTTGACGGCCACGATCGTGCGCGCGTCCTTGATGCCGGTCAGATGCTGGATCGCGCCCGAAATACCGAGCGCAACGTAGAGCTCGGGCGCAATGATCTTGCCGGTCTGGCCCACCTGCATCTCGTTCGGCACGTAGCCCGCATCGACCGCGGCGCGCGAGGCGCCGACCGCAGCGCCGAGCGCATCCGCCAGGCCATAGAGCAGCTTGAAATTCTCGGCGCTCGCGAGCGCGCGGCCGCCCGAGACCACGCGCTTCGCGGTCTGCAGGTCCGGCCGGTCCGATTTGGCCTGCGTGCGCGACAGAAAGCGCGTGTGGCTCGGCAGACTCGCCTCCACCGTGGCGGCCTCGATACTCGCCGAGCCGCCGCCGGCCGCCGGCTGGAACGAGGCCATGCGCACAGTGGCCACCGCGATCTGGCCGGCGGGTGCTTCCACAGTCATGAGTGCGTTGCCGGCATAGACCGGACGCACAAACCGATTGGCCGATTCCACCGTCATGACGTCGCTGATCTGGCCGACTCCGAGCAGCGCCGCGACCCGCGGCATCAGGTCCTTGCCGAAGGTGGTCGAGGGACCGAGCAGGTGGGTATAGCCCTCGGCGAGCGCGGCCACCTGCGGCGCGTACACCGCCGCCAGCGGCTCCGCATTTTCGGGTCGTTCGAGCGTCAAAACGCGGCGCACGCCCATGAGTGCGGCCGCTTCGGCTGCGAGCGGCGCCACATCGGCAGCCAGCAGTGCGATGTCGATCGTACCCTCGCCGAAGCTTTGCGCGCAGCTCACGCACTTGGCGGTGCTCGGGTTGAGCCGGCCGTTGCCGTGTTCGGCAACGATGAGGATCTGCGTCATTAGATTACTCCGCGCTGTTTGAGTGCGCCGACCAGCTCGTCGACGGTCTTGACCATGATGCCGCGCGAGCGCACCGGCGGCGGCGTGAATTTCACGGCGCGCGGCGACTGTGCGGCTGCCTCGACCCCGAGCTCGGCAAGCGTCGTGGTATCGAGCGGCTTCTTCTTTGCTTTCATGATGTCGGGCAGTTTGATGTAGCGCGGTTCGTTCAAGCGCAGATCGGTGGTCACGACGGCGGGCAGATCGATCTCGATGCTCTCGAGACCGGTATCGACTTCACGCGTCACGCGCGCGCGATTGCCATCGAGCTCGAGCTTGGAAGCGAAGGTCGCCTGCGGACGGTCCCAGAGTGCCGCCAGCATCTGGCCGGTCTGGCCGTTGTCGTCATCGATCGCCTGCTTTCCCAGGATCACGAGCAGCGGCTGATGCTTCTGCGCCAGCTTCAGGAATACGCGTGCCGCGGTCAGCGGCGCCACCGCGCCGCCATCGACCTGCACCAGCACCGCCCGATCGGCCCCCATGGCGAGCGCGCTGCGCAGCTGCTGCTGCGCGTCCGCCGGCCCGATGCCGACCGCGATCACCTCGTTGACGATACCGCGCTCCTTGATGCGCAGCGCCTCCTCCAGCGCGATCTCATCGAACGGATTGATGCTCATCTTGACGCCATCCGTGACAACGCCTGAACCGTCGGGCTTGACGCGTACCCGGACGCTGTAGTCGATGACGCGCTTGATGCCGACCAGAATCGTGCTCATGTACAGAAACCCCCTGGCTGCGGGCGCGCAGCTCCGCTGAGCGCGCGCGGCCGCAAAGGATAGCCGATAATGCGGCGGATGAAATTCTCGGGCATCCGCGCATTCGTCAGCGGCGGCGCCTCCGGCCTCGGGCGCGCGGTGGCCGCCGGCGTGCTCGGCGCGGGCGGCAGCGCCGTGCTGCTCGATGTCAATCCGACCCAGGGCGCCGCGACCGCGGCCGAACTCGGGCCGCGCGCGCACTTCTTCTGCGGCGACGTAACCAGCGAGAGCTCGATCGAGAGCGCGAGCGCGTTCGCGCGCGAGCGGCTCGGAGGCCTTGAGCTCGCAGTAAGCTGCGCGGGCATCGGCACCGCCGGCCGTCTGATCGGCCGCACAGGTCCCATGAGCGCCGAATTCTTCCGCCGTATGATCGAGATCAATCTGGTCGGCACCCTGCTCTGTTCCAAGGCCGCGGCATTGCTGATGCAGCAAAACGAGCCGAACGCGGAAGGTGAGCGCGGCGTGATCGTCATGACTGCCTCGATCGCCGCCTACGACGGGCAGATCGGCCAGGTGGCCTACTCCGCCTCCAAGGGCGGCATCGTGGGCATGACGCTGCCGATGGCGCGCGAGTTGGCTTCCTCGGGCATTCGCGTGGTCACGATCGCTCCCGGCATCTTCCAGACACCGTTGCTCGCGGCGCTGCCGGAGGCCGCGCAGGTCTCGCTGGGCCAGCAGGTGCCGTTTCCGCCCCGCCTCGGTCGTCCGGACGAGTACGCAGCCCTGGTGGCGCAGATCGTCGAGAACAGCATGCTCAACGGCGAGACCATCCGGCTCGATGGCGCGCTGCGCATGGCGCCGCGATGAATCGATGAACGCGGCCCCGCTCGAGCGGGCGTAGGCCTGCATTCACGCGCGCACATCGCGGCCGTCTGGCGCTGCGGGCATTCAGCGATGATTCATGCTCGACCGGTAGCATGAGCGTCCAGGGAGTTTCGCCGCCAACGCGCTTGTCCGTGGTAATCCGACGCTGGGTTAAGTAATTTCCACCCTCGACCGGTCGCCACGCTATCGCCACAATGGCGCCGGAACCAGTCTGCGTTATGTCGCAAAGCGCAGACCGGAATTCGTCGGATCGGTAGCGGTAACGGTTGGGGAATCAGGGCGTGCACTCTCATCAATGGCTGCTGCTGACGCTGACGATGGTGGCGGCCGTCACCCAGCATTCGAGTGCTTCACCGCCGCGCCCGCGGCCTGCACCACCCGCGCCGGTCGTGACTTTCGGCTTCGACAGCGTACAGCGTCTGGCGCAGCAGCGAGCGGATCAGCCCTATCGGGAGCCCGGCGACAAGCTACCCGAAGCGCTGGCGAAACTAAGCTACGACGATTACCGCGACATCCGCTTCCGGCCCGACAGCTCCCTGTGGCGCAATCAGGCGTTGTTCGAAGTGGAGTTCTTCCATCGCGGCTCGAACTACGACAAACGCATCAACGTCTACGAAGTCACCGATCAGGGTGTGACACCGGTGCGGTACGAGGCGGCGCAGTTCGATTTTGGCAAGAATGGCGCACTGGCCAAGGCGCTGGCGCCGGATCTCGGATTCGCCGGCCTGCGCGTGCACTACCCGCTCAATACTTCCGATTACAAGGACGAACTGATCGCCTTCCTGGGCGCCTCTTATTTCAGGGTACTCGGCCGCGGCCAGAACTATGGCGCCTCGGCACGCGGGCTCGCGGTCAACGTCGCCAGCACCAACGGCGAAGAATTTCCGTACTTCAGCGATTTCTGGCTGGTCCGGCCGACGCCGGACCAGCGCTCGCTGACCGTGTACGCGCTGCTCGACAGCCCGAGTCTCGCGGGTGCCTACCGCTTCGAGATCCGCCCCGGCGCCAGTACCGATGTCGAGGTCACGGCGACGCTCTACCCGCGCAAGGACATCGAGAAGCTCGGCGTGGCGCCGCTGACCTCAATGTTTCTCTATGGCGAGGAGCATCGGCGTCAATTCGATGACTACCGGCCGGAAGTGCATGACAGCGACGGCCTGCTCATGAACAACGGCGGCGGCGAATGGCTATGGCGCCCGCTGGTCAATCCCAAGGCGCTGCGGGTTTCGAGCTTCTCGGACGAGCACCCGCGCGGCTTCGGCTTGGGCCAGCGCGATCGCGACTTCTCGCACTACCAGGACGAAGAAGCCCGGTATCAGCGCCGCCCGGGCTACTGGATTGCACCGCTCGGAGACTGGGGCAAGGGCAACATCGAGCTGGTCGAGATCCCGACCGATGAGGAAATCCACGACAACATAGTCAGTTACTGGGTGCCGGCAGCACACCTGCAGCCGCACAAGCCAGTGAGCTTCATGTATCTGATGTCAGCCTACGGCTATTCGCCGCGTTGGCCACCCGGCGCCCGCGCCATCGCGACTCGCACCGGCGCCGTTCACGGCCGATCCGAAAATTCGCGGCGCGTGCTGATTGACTTCGCCGGCGGTGATCTAGATACACTGGGCGCAACGCAACCGGTCAAGGTCGAGCTCAGCGCGCACAATGGCGATATCGATACCATCTCCCTGCAGCGGTTGTCCGAGAACGGCATCTGGCGAGTGGCCTTTCGTCTGACGCCGAAGGGCAGTCAGAACGCAGAGTTGCGGTGTTATTTGACTCTATATGGTGAAGCCCTAACTGAGACGTGGACTTATCTATGGACACCGTGAACGAGGCTGACCGCGGCGAGCGCATGCTCGGCTACCAGGCGCTGTGGCGCCGCACCGCGTTCTTCAGCCTGACCTTCCTGACCGCGTTCACGGCCGGGTTCCTGATGCTCGACATCCTGCGGGCCAACGGCCTGGGTCCGCTGGAGTTGACCGGATTGATCACCTTTGTGGTCCTGTTCATCTGGATTTCCGGGGCGTTCTGGACTGCCATCGCCGGCTTCGCGATGCGGCTGATCGGCCACGATCCGGCCGCACTGCACCCTGAGGGCGACCCGCAGCGCGCGCTCAAAGGGCGCGCGGCCGTGGTGTTACCGATTTATAACGAGGATACCCGACGCGTCTTCGCGGGCCTCGACGCGGTCTGGTCGTCGCTCGCTCAAGAGCCGCAGGCCCGGAGCTTCGACTTTTTTGTCTTGTCCGACACGCGGCGCCCCGAAATCGCGGTGAAGGAAGAGCATGCCTGGCGCGCCATGGTGGCGCGCTATGACGCCAGTGGACGGCTGTTCTACCGCCGGCGCGCGGAAAATCTCGGACGCAAGTCCGGCAACATCGCCGAGTTCGTGCGCAACTGGGGCGGCGCCTACGACTACATGATCGTGCTCGACGCCGACAGTGTGATGTCGGGCCGCGCGCTGGTTACGCTGGCGCAGATGATGGACGTGCACCCGGAAGTTGGCATCGTGCAGGCGCTGCCGCTGCTCACGGGGCGCGAGACCCTGTTCGCGCGGCTGCTGCAGTTTGCAGTGCGGCTCAATGGTCCGCTGTTTGCGAGCGGGTTGACCTTCTGGCAGCTCGGTGAGGGCAACTACTGGGGTCACAACGCGATCGTCCGGTTGCGTGCCTTCGCCGAGCACTGCTCGCTGCCGCGCCTGCGAGGCTCACCTCCCTTTGGCGGCGAGATCATGAGCCACGATATCGTCGAGGCGGCGCTGCTGCGGCGTGCCGGTTATCGCACCTGGCTGGTGCCCGATATTTCCGGCAGTTGGGAAGAAGTGCCAACCAACGTCATCGACTTCGCCGCGCGCGATCGCCGTTGGGCACAGGGCAATCTGCAGCACGTGGGCGTCATGCCGATGCGCGGTCTGCACTGGCTCAACCGCGTTCACATGCTGACCGGCATTCTGTCGTACGTGACTTCACCGATGTGGTTCCTGGTGCTGATCGTGAGTTCGGTGCTCACCAGCATCGAGGCAGTCGCCGGTCACAAGTATTTCGTGCCGGGCGCGCACACGCTGTTTCCGGCGTGGCCGCAGTACCGCGACGGCGAAATCATCGTACTGCTGTCGATGACCTGCACGATCCTTTTCCTGCCCAAGCTGATGGGCGCCTCGCTCGCGCTCGCCGATCGCCAATTGCGCGCGGCCTATGGCGGCGCCCGCAAGCTGATCGAGGGTGTGATGATCGAGCAGCTCATGAGCATGCTGCTGGCGCCGACCATGATGCTGTTCCACACCACGTTCGTACTGAGCGCACTGCTCGGCCGCAGCGTCGGCTGGGATGCGCAGCCGCGCGGCGATCGCGGCATCACCTGGCGGGAAGGCCTGATGCGGCATCGCTGGCATCTCGTGCTCGGACTGGTCTGGGGTGGAGCGATTCTGGCGCTCGCGCCCAAATTCATCTGGTGGATGTTGCCGGTGCTGGTTGGAATGGTGATCGCGGTGCCGTTTACCGTGCTCACGAGCCGCAACAGCCTCGGTCGCGCGCTCCGTGCACGCGGCTGGCTCGTGACACCGGAAGAGAGCGCGCCGCCACCGGAGCTGGCCGCGCTGCATGCCAACCTGGCCCGCACCGAGGCCGCGGGCGCCGAACCAGAGCCCCGGGTGTCGGCCCCCGTGCCGACCGCCGTCTCAACGCCGACGCCCGCGCCCGCGCCCGCGCTGGAGCTGTTCGTGCGCGTGCCGCAGCGCGCACCGCTCGCAATGGCCTCGAGCGAGGGCGCAACCGTCGAACTCACACCGCGCGCCGCCTAGCCCTCTCACTGCTCTCAGCAGCCGTGGCTCGGCTGCTCCGCGCAGAGATCGTCTGCCACGCACACGGCGCTGATATCCTGATCTCGCTCGAGCTACCGCAGACGCCGGAGTAGTCATGGGCCGTATCTTCGAAGTCCGCAAGCACGCCATGTTTGCGCGCTGGAACCGGATGGCGAAGCAGTTCGCGCGCATCGCCAAGGACATCAACATGGCGGTCAAGGCCGGCGGTTCGGATCCGGCCTCGAACCCGACGCTCCGGCGCGTCATGCAGAATGCGCGTGCCGTCAACATGCCCAAGGACAAGGTCGAAGCCGCCATCAAGCGTGCCAGCGGCCGCGACGCCACCAACTATCACGAGGTTCTCTACGAGGGCTATGCGCCGCACGGCATCGCGCTGCTCATCGAGACCGCGACCGACAACCCGACCCGCACCGTGGCACACGTGCGCAACATCATCACCAAGAACGGCGGCAACCTCGGCACCACCGGCAGCGTCAGCTTCCAGTTCCAGAAGATGGGCGTGTTCCGCCTCGATCCGGCCGGCATCGATCAGGACGAGCTCGAGCTCGACATGATCGACCATGGGCTGGAGGAGATGGGAGAGAGCACCGGGGAGAAGGGCGAGCCGCAGCTGGTGTTGCGCTGCGCTTTTGAGAACTTCGGCCGCTTGCAGGAAGCACTCGAATCACGCCGTCTCGCGCCCTTGTCCGCCGAGCACGAGTACCTCTGCACCACCCCGACCGAGCTCCCCGAGACTCAGGCGACCGAGGCGCTGGAGCTGATCGACAAACTCGAGCAGGAAGAGGACGTGCAGCGCGTTTTTCACTCGCTCGCCTGAAAACGCCCTCTACCGGTGCGAGCCGTGCGCCTCGCCGCCCTTGCGTCCCGCCTCGCGTGCCTTGTCGCGATCGTTGGCGAAATTGCCGGGATTGTTCTCGCGGCCCTGGCTGTGGCCGCCCTTGCTGGCGATTTCGCGCTGCGTGGCTTGGTCCATGGAGGCGAATCCACGTCGCGACGTCCCACTCGGACCGGAGGTGCCGCTCGGACCGGGCCTGTCGCTCGGGCTGAATGCGTGCGAAACGCTCGCTCCGGACTGATCCGCCCCGGCGGTGTTCGTCATGTCCGACTCGTGCGCGGTATTCGCTCCGTCCGGCGCATCAGTGCTACCCGACTCGGTCGGCTTCGACACGGGCTTATGAATCTTCGGGCTGCGATTCTCAGCCTTGGTGTATTGATTGTGTCCGTGCGGATTGTTGTTCGGCATGTGTCACTCCTTTAAGTTGCAGCGATGGTGTTGCATCCTGCATATACGGCCTCCTGGACCTAAGGGGAAGCTGCAATCACTGTGCCACGGTCTGCTTCAACTCAATCAGCACGTTGGCTGCGGCCCACGGCGAGAAGCTGAGAATATTTGCAGCGCTTCGGCATAAATTGCAGCGCTTCGCAATCCGTCGTTATCAGCTGATGGTATCGACGACACCGCCCTCGACACGCAGCGCCGCACCGTTGGTGGCTGAAGAAAGTGGCGAGGCCACATAGACCACCATGTTGGCGACTTCTTCGGGCGTGGCAGCGCGTGCAATGATGGAACTGGGGCGTTGCGTGCGAACGAACTCGTCGGCGACTTGTTCGATGGTCTTGCCTTGCTGCTTCGCGGCATCGCGCAGCATGGTAACGACGCCGTCGGACAACGTCGGACCCGGCAATACCGAATTGACCGTGACGGCGCTGCCGCGGGTCAGCTTTGCGAGCCCGCGGGCTATCGAAAGCTGCGCGGTCTTGCTGAAGCCGTAAGCGAGCATGTCCGCCGGAATGTTCAAACCCGACTCGGACGAGATGAAGACGATGCGGCCGCGATTGCGCTTCAGCATGCCCGAGAGATAGGCGCGCGACAAACGCACGCCCGACATGACATTGATGTCGAAGTACTGCTGCCACTCCTGATCGGTGACGGCAAAAAAATCCTTCGGACCGTAGATGCCGACGTTGTTGATCAGGATATCAGTGTCCGGCACCGCTTTGACGAGCGCCGCGCAACCGTCGGCGGTCGATAGATTCTCGGCCACGCCGCGGGCTTGCACGCCGGCTACGGCCTTCCTGAGTCCCTGCAGCGCCGCATCGACCGCGGCGCTGCTGCGGCCATTGAGGACCACGACGGCGCCCGCGCGAGCCAGTGCCGTCGCGATCGCAAATCCGATACCCGAGGTGGACCCGGTAACGATGGCGGTTTGGCCGGAACAGTCAATCTTCATTGGCAGCTCGTGCAGCGTGGGGCACGAACGTGCGCGCGCCTACTGCTGCCGCAGGATGGGCAGCTTCTGGGTGTCCCCGAGGCTCTGGTAGAGCGATTGCAGCCGCGTGAAATCGCTCTGCTGCGGTGCTCCGGAGAGTATGTGGTCACGAATCGTCTTGAGCTGGTAGCGCAGGTAAGGCAGCAGCGATTCGACCGGCGAGCTTTCGCCGGCCTGCTCGGCCAGCAATGAATCGCAATAGGCCCGGTAGTATTCGCCGTAGGCGTTCTGGTAATGATCCAGCGCCTCACTAAAGGCGCCGTCCCGCATCAGATCGCCGCAGAGTGAGTCGGTGCAGAAGAAGCTCGCGGCCGAGCTCAGATACGCGGTGTGCTCACGCAGAATGGTCTGCGTGTACTCCTGCGTCCCGAACAGTGTTCGCACGAGCTGGCGACGCGCCTGTCCATGCACGTGCCGATCGCGCAGGTATTCGAACGGCGCCTTGCGATGCAG
>DASYNV010000294.1:0-4023 GCA_036008365.1 Steroidobacteraceae bacterium
GCAGGTTGCACGAGACCGGAATTCATTTCCACGACGATCAGCACTTGATGCTGATTATCGATCGCATCGTTTCGCAGGTTGGACGGCGGGTCGACGAGTCGTCGCCGATGGTTGACGCGCGGCTGCGAGACGGCTCGCGTATCAACGCGATCATTCCGCCGCTGGCGATCGATGGCCCTTCGCTCTCGATCCGCCGCTTTGGCAAGAAGCGCTACTCGATCGCCGATCTGTTGGCCAAGGGGAGTATCTCGCCGGAGATGGTGTCGTTACTCCAGGCCGTGGTAAAGGCGCGGCTCAATCTGCTGGTCTGCGGCGGCACCGGCTCTGGCAAGACCACGATGCTCAACTGTCTTTCGAGCTTCGTGCCGTCCGACGAGCGCATCGTCACCATCGAGGACTCGGCCGAGCTGTTGCTCCAGCAGACCCACGTGGTGCGGCTGGAGACCCGCCCGCCCAACCTCGAGGGCAAGGGCGAGGTCACGGCGCGCGAACTGGTGCGCAACACGCTGCGGATGCGCCCCGACCGGATTATCGTTGGCGAGGTGCGCGGAGCCGAGGTGTTCGACATGCTGCAGGCGATGTCGACCGGCCATGACGGCTCGATCGCGACCATCCACGCCAACAGCTCACGCGAGTGCCTGGGACGTCTCGAGATGATGATGCTGCTGTCGGGCTTTTCGATCCCGCAGCGCGCGATGCGCCAGCAGGTCGCCTCCGCCATCAATATCATCGTCCATGTCGCGCGCCTGGCCGACGGCTCGCGCAGGATGATGAAGATCTCCGAGGTCACCGGCATGGAGGGCGAGGCGATCATGATGCAGGACCTGTTCGAGTTCGTGCACACGGAGACCGACGCGAACGGCAAGGTTTGCGGCCACTATCGCCCCACCGGCATCCGCTCGGCTTACGCGCAGCGCATCGAGCGCGCCGGCTACAAGCTCGAGAGCGTCCTGCGGGCAACGGGGACGGATTGATGGATCTGTTAATCGCGTGTGCGGTGTTCCTGCTGTTCGCCGGCGTGGGCGGGCTGCTGGTTCATCGCTCACTCGACCACGTGACAGTCGGGAACCGCCTCGAACAGGTCACGCGCCCAAGCGAAGTCATCGACTCATTGGCGCGTACTGGCCCGCGCTCGCGCGCCGCCAGCAGCCTCTTTAACGGCCTGCTGCCGCGACTCCATCTGATGCGGCGGCTCGAACAGTACATGTGGCAGGCCGGGATGTATCAAGGCGGCTACAGAGCGCTGCTGTTGATGGGCGGTCTGCTCGCGGCCGGCGCCATCGGCGGGACGCTGATCACCGGACAGTTGCTCATCTCGATTGCTGCGGGCCTGGGACTTTGCGTGTTGCCGTTGATCTACATCCGGTTCAAGCGGACGCTGCGCCTGAAGGCCTTCCTGCTCCAGCTGCCCTACGCGCTCGACCTGATCAAGTCGTCACTGGAAGCCGGCCACACGTTGCAGCGCGGGATGCAGGTGGTCGAGCAGGAGTTCCCCGACCCGCTGGGCGGCGAGTTCCGCACCGTGGTCGAGCAGGCGCGGCTTGGGCTGCCGATCTCCCAGGCGCTGGCCGACATGCTGGCGCGGGTACCCGAGGACGATCTGCGGCTGTTCGTGGTCGCGGTCAAGGTGCAATCCACAGTGGGCAGTTCGCTGGCACAGATCATCGCGCGGCTGTCCGACATCGTGCGCACCCGCCAGCGGCTGTTCTCGCAGATCCGCGCACTCACCGCGCAATCCCGGATGAGTGGGATGGTCGTGGGGTTGCTGCCGGTGGTGGTGCTCCTGATGTTCAGCATCGTCCAGCCGAGCTACGCGCAAATGTTGTTTTTCGACCACACCGGCCAGCTGATTTTAAAAACGGCCGCCGGCCTCGACCTCGGCGCCTTTCTGCTGATTCGACGCATACTGAGGGTCAAATTTTGATCGAGGTGGCGCGATGAGTCCTCTGTTAGTCAGTTCCGTCGTGTTCCTGGTACTGGCCGGTGCGGCGAGCGCCGTCTATGTCTCAGTTACCAACAACCAGCACGTGATGCAGGCGCGGATGACCCAGGTGGGACATCGGGGGCGAATCAACATGGCCGCCGCGGGCATGCCGATTGCCGATCAGCAGGTGACCCGCGCGCTGCTCAAGTGGGCGGTCGGCCGGCTGCCCAAGCCCATGTTCGTCACGCGCCGCAGCGCCAAGCTCGGCGAGTTGTTAGTGCAGGCAGGCTTTAAAGCTCAGGGCGGGGTCGCCGTCTTCCAGGTATGCAAGCTCGTCACGGCAGTGTGCGGACTATTGCTGGGCCTGATTCCGAGCCTCGCGTTTAGCATGCGCGGAGGCCGCGTGATCATGCTGACGATCGTGGGCGCCGCAGTGGGCTCGTTCATCCCGGGCTATTATCTCAACAAGCGCGCCAAGAGCCGCCAGATCGATATCGGACGCCAACTTTCTGACGTGCTCGATCTGCTGGTAGTGTGCGTCGAGGCGGGGCTCGGCCTGCTGGAAGCGATCAAAGTTGTTGGCGACGAGACCAAGGCGCAGAAACTGGTCATCGGGCACGAGCTTACGCAGGTGGCGGGCGAGGTCAACGCAGGATCATCGCTGGGACAGGCGCTGCGCGCGCTGTCCGAACGCAGCGGAGTCGCAGATATCAAGCCGCTCGCCGCGACCCTGATTCAGAGCGAGCAACTCGGCGCCGCTATCGGACCCGCGCTGCGCGCGATCTCTGACTCCATCCGCTCTCGCCGCCGCCTTCACGCCGAGGAGGCCGCCCAGAAAACCACCATCAAGATCCTTTTCCCGCTGGTGCTGATGATCCTGCCCGCGATGCTGCTCATCATTATCGGCCCGGCGATCGTGCAAACGGTTCGCACACTCAGCTTCTGAAACGGGGCTCCTCTTCGATGCGCCTCGGCCGGCTCAGGATGCTGCCCGCCGCCCTCCGACACGTCCGATTTTTTCCTTCTTTCGGCCGACCTCGACAGACGCGACACGATTGCCGCTGGAGGGTAAAATGAAGATGGCAAAAATGAAGGCGGCGAGGGCCGGGTCGAATCGTTCATCGTAAGCAGGGTTGAGGAGGTGGGCTGATGCGCGGGATGGTTTCGAGGGTTGCTTTTTTCAGACCGACAATCGCGAGATTGATGGTCGCAGGCGCGGCGATCGCGGGCTTGATGGCGGCTGGATGTTTGCAGGTAGCGCCACAGCCCCCCGTGCCGCCGACCACGATGAGTTCATGGGGGCCGATGGGTGGTTTCTCGATGTCTTCCGGAGCGCCCTGTAGCGGCAAAGCCACGCTGAGCGACGGCACGGCCTCGGTAAGCGACATATGTTTCACCGGCGCTGATAATATCGTGCTGTGCACGGACACCACCGCGGCGAATCCACTTAGATGCACGCCCGCCAGTGGCAGTCTCTCAATCTCCGGCGGCATCGGCGACACGGTCGCGTACGCGCGCATCCGCTGAGATATGGCCAGTTGAGATGGAAGACTCGGCTCACAAACAGCGCGCGCTCGAATTGTGGAACGAGGGCGTGCAGCATCACATGCATGGCGACTTCGACGGGGCGATCGCGCTGTACACGAAATCGATCGAAGTCTGTCCAACCGCCGAGGCCTACACCTTTCGTGGATGGGCCTACAATTTTCTCGGCCGCGTCGACGACGCGATCGCCGAGTGCAAGAAAGCGATCGAGGTCGATCCCGGCTTCGGCAATCCCTATAACGACATCGGCGCCTACCTGATCGCCAAGGGCGAACTCGATGAAGCGGTGCCGTGGCTGGAACAGGCCAAGCGCGCCCCCCGCTACGAGCCCCGCCATTTCCCCTATATGAACCTGGGACGCCTGTACGCAGCCAAGGGGATGCTGCAACAGGCGATCCGCGAATTCGAGCGCGCGCTCGAACTGCAGCCGGGCGAACCCACTTGCGAGGGCTTTCTGGCCCGGCTGCGCGCACTGCTCAACTAAGTGATTGCGCGCGCGAGCCCTGAGATGCGCCGGGGAGAGAGATGCGATGCTCTTGAAGGCTGGCGACCCG
>DASYNV010000295.1:0-5452 GCA_036008365.1 Steroidobacteraceae bacterium
ACATGCCGCGCACCCAACTCACGATCTGCGGCGCACCAAAGGCGATCGCGATGCCGAAAATCGCACCGATGCACCAGCCCCAGGACATGCGGTTTGCCATCGCCATGGCACCGAGCGCCATGACCAGGATTACGGCAATGGGCGTCAGCCACGCGAGGATGTTGGATTGCAGGGCGGTCGCCCCGGTCATGAACGGTGAGGACTGCGCCCAGAGTAGCTCCGGCACCATCAGCGCCAGCCCGAGCGCGCTGGGCCGTGTCCACCGCTTCACCGACGGGGCCTCAGGCCGCACTCGAAACAGAGTGCGAGCCGTTGTCTTCCCGTCGCTGCTCGAACTCTTCGCGCTTCACCTTGCCCGGCGCACCGAAGCGGAAGCCATCGACAATGAACGAGTAGTCGTACTGCCGCTCCCCCTGCTGATCGGTCCAGTTGCTGGCGCGGATGCGCGCCTCGAGAACGAGCTGATCACCCTTGCGCGTATTGCGGGCGATGGCTTCGCCCAGTGCGCCGAAGGCGACGAACCACAGACTCGTGGTGACCTCACGCGCCGCTCCATCCTCATCCTTGCCCGCGTAGTCATTGCCGATCAGGCAGAAGCGCGTGTAGGTAGTATCGCCCTTTGCGACCAGTTCAGGATTCTTGGCAAGATTGCCGATGGCAGTGAGGGTGAAACTGTTCATGCTCGATCTCCTCGTTGACGATGCAGTCCGTTGTGGACCAGGTGCGGCGAGTCTAGAGAGCGCATCGGAACAAAGGAGCTGTCGCATTCGCGGCTATTCGTGCAGAAATTCAGCCTTCGACGCGCCAGCGGTTGGTGTATCGTCCGCAGGGCAAGCGATGGAGTTCGAACGCATGTCCACCATTCAAGACCCCTCCGGCGGCGGCACCATTGAGGAATGTATCGATGAGATCGACAGCTTCATCGAGCGGCTTGATCGCTACGCGCCGCCGGTGCTGGCATTCGCACTGAGGACTCACCTCGGCGGCCTGTTGCGCGCCATGGTCGAGACCCAGGTTTGCACTCGCGAACAGGCGCGGCAGTTTGTGGTCGAGCTCGAGCACGAGGCGCTCGGTGTCGGCTAGCGCGTTCGAACGCAGCATCGTTCCGCCGACGCGCGAGCTCGGTGACGGCTTCCAGGTACGACGCGCCCTGCCGAGCGCGCAGTGCCGCACGGTCGGGCCTTTCGTATTCTTTGATCAATTCGGACCGACGGTCTTCAGTGCCGGCGCAGGGCTGGATGTGCGCCCGCATCCGCACATCGGTCTCGCCACGGTGACTTACCTGTTCGAGGGAGAGATCGTGCATCGAGACAGTCTCGGCTGCGCGCAGATGATTCGCCCAGGCGAGGTCAACTGGATGATTGCCGGCAGCGGCATCGTGCATTCGGAGCGCTCCGCTGCCAGCACACGCGGCGCCGGCTCGACGCTGGCCGGCATCCAGAGCTGGGTGGCGCTGCCTCAGCGCGAGGAGCAGCGTCCTGCGAGCTTCGCCCACCACGCTGCTCGCGAACTCCCGCTCATCGAAAGCGGCGGCCGGCGCATCCGTGTGATCGCGGGGGCCTTGTTCGGTGAGCGCGCCACGGTTGCCACGCTCTCGCCGATGGGCTATGCGGATGCGGAGCTCGATGTCGGCGCGGAGCTGGAGTTCGGCGACGATTTCGAGCAATGCGCCATCTACGTCGTTCATGGAACGATCGAAGTGGGTAGCGAGCGCTTTGGCGGCGCGCAGCTGCTGCTGCCGCGGACCCGTGAGCGCGTGCGGATGCGGGCCCACCAACGCTCGCGTTTGATGCTGATGGCGGGCGAGCCGCTCGATGGGCCGCGCTACGTCTGGTGGAATTTCGTCTCGAGCTCGCGCGAGCGTATCGATCAGGCGAAACGGGACTGGCGCGAGGGCCGCTTCGCCGCAATACCCGGCGATGCATACGAGTTCATTCCCTTGCCCGCAGAACCATTGCCGGCCAGTACTCCGCACTCGGCGTCCGGTACCATGCTGTAATAGATCGTACTATCAATTAGTTACGAACTATAGTTGGAATATGCGTTGGCCAAGGGTTAGCGCTCAAGCGTGCGACGGACGTCACGGCATCTCTGCTCCATTCGGCTAGGGTATGAAAGTGAGCACGTACGTTCATTTCTACGACGCCAAGACCGGACTGTTTACGGGCGTATCGATTCATACCAACCTGACCTCGCCCAAGGCGGTCAAGACATTCATCGCCGAGAACACGCCCGCGGGCCATGGCGCCTTCGTCGGCTATGTCGATGCGCTGTCGCAGAAGATGGACATCGACACCAAGCAGCTGGTCGACTACCGACCCCCGCAGCCTTCGCCGAGGCACGAGTGGAATCTGATCACCAAGCGCTGGCAGCGCCAGGCCGCGCTCAAGCGTTCGGAGGCACTAGCCCGCATTGCCGAACTGGAAAAGGGCCAGCATCGCACGGTTCGTGAAACTTTGATTCGTGCCTGTCACGCCGTGGATGCGCTCAAGGAAGCATTGGCGCCCGAGTCGCAGCAGGTGCGCGATTCGGTCGATCGCATGTATGCGGCACTCTCGCGTCTCGAGGCGCTCGAGACCGAACTGACACAACTGCGCTCGGATCTGTAGGCGCGCGCTCAGTGCACGCATCGGTACGCATTCAATCGACGAACAGATCCGTGATCAGATCGCGGGTCCCCGGCACCACGGCATATCGATCGAGGTCGGTGACGCCGTGCTCCGCGAGCAACGCCTCGTCAATGAAGAAGTTGCCCGTGACGGCGCGTGAGTCACTGGTCAGGATCAGCCAGGCGGCATCGGCAAGAATCTCGGGTGTCCTGGCCTTGTTGGAATCCACACCGGGAATCATCTGCAGCGCCGCGGTCGCGATCACGGTGCGCGGCCAGAGGCTGTTGACCGCGATGCCGAGGCGGCGGAACTCCTGCGCGTGACCCAGCGTGCACATGCTCATGCCGTACTTCGCCATCGTATAGGCGACATGCGGCGCGAACCAACGCGGCTGGAGTGAAATCGGTGGCGAGAGATTCAGCACGTGCGGATTGCCTCCGGCCTCGGCACTGCGCGACAGGGCCGGCAGGCACGCCTGGGTACAGACATACGTACCGCGCACATCGACATCGAACATCAAGTCGAAGCGCTTCATCGGCGTCTGCGGCGTCGGCGTCAGACTGATGGCGCTGGCATTGTTGATCAGAATGTCGATACCACCGAAGCGCTCGACGGCGGCCTGGACGGCTGCGGCCACCGCCGCCTCGTCGCGGATGTCGGTCGGCACAATGTGTGCCTGTCCGCCCGCGGCCTCGATTTGCGCCGCGGCACTCTGCAGCGTTCCCGGCAGCTTCGGGTTCGGTGCGACCGTTTTGGCGACCAGTACGATGCGGGCGCCGTCGCGCGCCGCGCGCGTGGCGATCGCCAGTCCGATGCCGCGCGATGCACCCGTGATGAACAGCCTCTTGCCGGCCAGCGAGCGATCTGCGGCGGCCATCATCAGCGCCCGAAGTCCGGTTTGCGCTTCTGCAGGAACGCCTGCAGAGCTTCGCGCGCCTCGGGGCTGCGCAGGCGCTCGACAAACAGTGCGTTCTCTTCCCGCATCGCCCGCGCCACGTCTGCGCTCGCGCCGGCCCGCATCAGTCGCTTGGTGTCGCGCACCGCCGCCGGCGGCAATGAATTAAATCGCTTGGCCATGCGGCGTGCGTGCGCCAGCACGTCATTCGAGGGCAGTACGGCAGTCGCCAGCCCCAGTTCGACCGCTCTCGCGGGGCCGATCGGCTCGCCCAACAGCAGCGTCTCGGCGGCGCGCGCGTGCCCCATGCGCTGCGGCAGCAGCAGGCTCGAAGCGAACTCCGGCACGAGCCCCAGGCTCACGAACGGCAGCAGCAGCTGCGCCTGATCGCTGACATAGACCAGATCACAATGCAGCAGCATGGTCGTGCCGATGCCGACCGCGGCACCGGTGACGGCCGCAATCACCGGTTTCTCGCAGGCCAGCAGCGACTGCATAAACGCGCCGACCGGTGAATCCTCCCCGACCGGCGGCTGCCGCAGGAAGTCCTCGAGATCGTTGCCGGCAGTGAAGATGCCCGGTTGTCCGGTGATCAGCACCGCGCGCACTTCCTCCTCGGCACGCGCTGCCGCGATGGCGTCGGCCATGGCGCGGTACATGGCCTGCGTCAGCGCGTTCTTTTTTTCCGGGCGCGCGATTTCGATGGTGACGACGCCTTCGAGACTAACGCTTCTGATGTGCATGCTATGCCCGCCCTCAACCGCTGTATTCGCGAGTGACCCGTTGGCCTAACCCTGTGAAGAGCTCATACGTGGCCGTGCGTGCGCGTTCGGCGATGATCGCCGCCGGCAGCTCGGGCCCCCACAGCGTGGCCTCATCGCCGACGCTCACGTCGGCAACGTCCGTGACGTCGATGGTAATGGAATCCATCGAGACGCGTCCGGCCAGCGGTGCGGTGCGGCCATTGATCCAGACCGGTGTACCATTGGGCGCGTGACGCGGGTAGCCATCCGCGTAGCCGATACCGACGGTGGCAATGCGGCTGATGCGTTCGGCCGTCCAGCAGCCGTCGTATCCCACGGAATCACCGCGCGCGACCTGGCGCACGGCGAGCACGAGCGCACGCACGCACATGGCGGCCTTCAGGGGCAACGCATCCGTGATACCGAGCGGGTTGTCGCCATAGAGCATGATGCCCGGACGGACCCAACCCGATCGCAAGGCGGGCTTCGCGATCAACGCCGCCGAGTTCGCAACGCTCACGCTGTGCGCAGGGTCGGTCGCGTGACCTCCATCAAAGCGCGCCAGCTGCCGCACCATCGCGGGCGAATCCATGTCGTGCGTGCTGCTGAAGTGCGTCATGTGCACTAGGTCAGTCACGCCCGGCAGCGTCGATAGGCGCCGGCTGGCCTCGGCAAATGCGGCCGGGTCCAATCCCAGTCGGTGCATGCCGCTATCGAGCTTGAGCCAGACACGCAGCGGCCACCGGCCCGCGGATTCAGCAATCGCCGCGACCGAGCCCGCATCGTGCGCCGTGACATCGATCCGCTCTTCCGAACAGAGGGCGAGATCGTCCTGATCGAGCAGCGTGCCGAGCAGCAGCAACCGGTGGGCGATGCCCGCCTGACGCAGTTCGAGGGCTTCCTGGAGGCGGGCGACCGCGAATCCATCCGCGGCGCCCAGTGCACGCGCCGCCGGGATGGCGCCATGCCCGTAGGCATCCGCCTTGAGCATGGCCATGATGCGGCTCTCCGGACAGATTGCGCGCACCACCCCCAAGTTGTGAGTCAGCGCCGTCAGGTCAATCAGCGCAGTGGCGGTATTCCGCATGCCGGATGCCAGCGCTCAGTCGCGACGCGCGACCGTGAACATCAGGTCGAAAGTGCGGCCGGGCTCGGGCTCGAAGAACCTCATGTTGGTCTCGTTGACGATCACTGATCCGATGTAG
>DASYNV010000296.1:0-2893 GCA_036008365.1 Steroidobacteraceae bacterium
TTCCTCGCGCGGTACCAGCGTCGGCACCAGTGCCTGCATCGCGGGCGCATAGAAAGCACGCGTGCTGCCAAAGGTGGCAATCACCAGATAGATCGGCCACACGGCCGGTCCGCCCGCGAGCGCCAGCCAGAGCAGCGCGCCGATGCAGAGCGACTCGATACTCCACGCCAGCACGAGCACGTCGCGCCGATCGGCCTGATCGGCCACATGGCCGCCCACCATCACCAGGCACAGAAACGGCAGAAATTCGCTCAGCCCGACCAAGCCGAGCGCCAGCGGATCGCGCGTCAGCGCATAGACGCGCCACGCGACCGCGACTGCCAGCATCTGCCAGCTCAAAGTGGTGAAGAAGCGGCAGACGGCAAAGCGCGCGAATGTCGGGTGCCGCAGCACCGCCAGCCCGGTGAAGCGCGAGGCAGCCGCTGCCGCGCTCATCAGGCGTGCAGAAACATGCGATAGGCGTTGTTCGAGGTCTCGTCCGTGTAGGGGTAGTGCAGCTCGTTCAGGTGCAGCAGGAATTGCTCGCGCTCGGCCCTCGGCACTTCGATGCCCGCGAGCACTCGGCCATGATCGGAGCCGTGATTGCGGTAATGAAACAGACTGATGTTCCAGCGCGAGCCGATCGCCTGCAGGAAGCGCAGCAGCGCCCCCGGCCGCTCCGGAAATTCGAAGCGGTACAGCAGCTCGTCATGGCCGTGGCCGCCCGCGGTACGGGCCCGACCACCGATCATGTAGCGGATGTGCAGTTTCGCGATTTCATTGCCGCTCATGTCGGTGACCGTGTAGCCTGCGGCGCGCAGTTGCGCGATCAGCGCGACGCGCTCTTCATGACCGCCGTGCATCCCGAGTCCAACCAGGATGTGTGCGCGCTCGCTGCCCTGACCGCGGTAGTTGAATTCGGTGATGTTGCGCTGCTCGAGCGACTGGCAGAATTCGAGGAAACTGCCCGGTTGCTCGGGAATTTCCACCGCCAGCAGTGCCTCGCGATCGGCGCCGATGTCGGCGCGCTCGGCCACATGACGCAGACGATCGAAATTCAGGTTGGCGCCGCTGTTGATGGCGACCACGCGCTGATCGTGCCAGCCCCGGCGCGGCAGCACGTGCTTGATGCCCGCCACCGCCAGTGCGCCTGCCGGCTCGCAGATCGAGCGCGTGTCCTCGAAGATGTCCTGGATTGCCGCGCAGATCTCATCCGTGTTGACCAGCACGACTTCGTCGACGAAGCGCCTGGCGAGCGCAAACGACTCCTCGCCGACCCGGCGTACCGCCACGCCATCGGCGAACAGGCCGACCCGGTCCAGCACCACGCGCTTGCCGGCCTGGAGCGATTCATACATCGCCGCGGAATCTTCCGGCTCGACGCCGATGATCTTGACGCGTGGATAGAGCTGCTTGATGAACGCCGCGACGCCGGCGATCAGGCCACCGCCGCCGATCGGAACGAATACCGCGTCGAGCTCGCCGGCTGTCTGACGCACGATCTCCAGGCCGACCGTGCCTTGACCTGCAATGACATCGACATCGTCGAACGGGTGCACGAACACCAGGTGGCGCTCGCGTGTGATCGCGAGCGCGTGTTCGTAGGCGGCGTCGTAGCCATCACCGTGCAGGACGATCTCGGCGCCGAGCTCGCTCACCGCGCGCACTTTGATCTCCGGCGTCGTGAGCGGCATCACCACCATCGCCGGGATGCCGCGGTGGCGCGCGGCCAGCGCCATGCCCTGCGCGTGATTGCCGGCCGAGGCGCAGATCACGCCCTGCGCGGCAATGGCCGTCGACAGGTGTGCAATCTTGTTATAGGCGCCGCGCAGCTTGAAGGAGAATACCGGCTGCAGATCCTCGCGCTTGAACAGGATCTTGTTGCCGAGCCGCTGCGACAGGCGCGGGGCCGCCTCGAGCGGCGATTCGATCGCGACATCGTAAACGCGCGCCTTGAGTATGCGCTGCAGGTAATCTTCGCTCATCAAAGCCAAGCTTAAGCGATTGACTGCGCCGCGCGCAGCTTCGCGTTACGGGCGGGGTATCAGGCCGGCGCTTTGATGCTGAAGCGGAACTCGGTGGTGCCGAGCGCCACCAGATCGCCGTCCTTGAGGGTGCGTCGACTGACGCGCTGGCCATTGACGTAGGTGCCGTTGGTGCTGTTGAGATCCTCGATCACGGTCTTGGTACCCGCACGCAGCGCCACGGCATGATGGCGGCTGATGAACTCGGCATCGATGTGCACATCATTGTCGGGCGTGCGGCCGATCGTAGTGCGGCGCCCAAGCAGGTGCACGATTCCCGTCGCACCGTCGGTCCGCGTCAGCAGGTGCGGCTGGTCTTCGGCGCCCAGATGCTCCAGATTGTGCTGAATGTTGCCGAGCATGGCCACGCTGCTGGCGGCCTCGGCTTCGACGCGCTCGATCAACGCATTGCGCTGTGCCAGCGAATCGCGTACGGCGCCGAGCTGCACCTTGAGGTCGCGAACGCTCTCGGCCTGCTTCTGACCATCGGCCTCGAGCGCGGCGATGCGCACGCGCGCCGCCGCGGCCTCGGCTTCGGCCTGTGCGCGTGCCGCCGCGCCGGCCGCTTCGAGCTCGCGCCGGGCGGTCTCGAGCTCGGCATTGCGCTGCTGCTGCGCGCTCAGCGCCGCCTGCAATTCTTCCTCCTGCGCCTGCATCTGCGCGCGCAGCGCGCTCAAGGTCTCGACCTGCTGGCGCGTCTCGCTGCTGAGTGCTTCGATTCGCGCCCGCGCGGCGGTGAATTCGATTTCGGCCTGTGTACGTAGCGCCGCGGCGTCGCTCTCGAGCTCGCGCCGGGCCGTCTCGAGCTCGGTGTTGCGCTGCTGCTGCGCGCTCAGCGCCGAACTGAGCTCCTGCTCGCGCATCTGGGCCTGCGCCTGGTGCTCGCGCAG
>DASYNV010000297.1:0-7225 GCA_036008365.1 Steroidobacteraceae bacterium
CGCGCTGTACCACCGCGCGCATCAGCAGCGAGGAATTGGCCGGAGGCATTCTCAATGTGATCGGCACGCCGATGATGGTGATCTGCGGCGTTTTCTTCTCCATCGACGGTACGCCGCGCCTGCTACAGATGTTGGCGCAACTGCTGCCCTTGACGCACCTTGTCAGCGGAGCACGAGCGATCATGCTCGACGGCGCGGGGCTGCATGCGATCGCGCCCAATCTGCTGGCGTTGACGGCGATGAGCGCCATTTATCTGGTACTGGGGGCCGCCATGTTCAAGTGGCGGCAGAACTGAGCCGACATCCGATGGCAATCAGTACGCTGGCCTCGATCAGTTCGATCATGGCACCAGCCGTGTCGCCGGTCGTGCCGCCGAGTCTTCGTACTAGCCACGCGCGCAACGCCACGAAACACAGGGTGGCGGCTGCGATCGCGGTGGCGCCAAGGACGCCAAACGTAACCAGCGCGAAACCGAGGCTCGCGAGCACCGCGGCGGTGGCGGCGCGGCGCGGCAGGTGCGCGGCGTGTGCCGAGGCGATGCCATCGATACGGATGTATGGCGTGCAGGCAAACAGCGCCGGCATCGCCGCTCGCGCCAGAAATGGCGGCAACAGCAGATCGATCCCGCGAGTGGACGGAATGGCTTCGATGGCCGCGAACTTGAGCAGCAGCACGGTGACAATTGCGGACGTGGCGCCAGGCCCGGCGTGCGGATCCTTCATGATGGTGAGCATGCGCTCGCGTTCGCCGCGGCCGCCGATCCAGGCGTCGGCGCTATCCGCCAGACCGTCGAGATGCAGCGCCCCTGTCAGCCATACCCACACCGCCAGCAGCAGGCCGGCTCGTAATGGCGACGGAACGCCGCCGCTCAGCCCGGCGTCGAGGCCGCACAGCAGCAGACCGAGCAGCAACCCGACTACGGGATACCAAAGCAATGACTGGCCCAGCTCCAGCGGCTCCGGCGGCCGCGACAGCTGCACCGGCAGCCGCGTCAGAAACTGCAAGGCGATCCCTAGCGGGCGCAGCATACCGGCACGTCAGTGCGCACTCGCCTCGGCGGTGCGCAGAAAGCCGCTCATATCCCACAGGGTAGCGTAGGGCACGGCGATGTCGAGCAACCGCTCGGAGGCGCGCGGGTCGAGCGCGAATCGCAAGACGCGCATCGGACCGCCGTGCGTCACCACCAGTATGCGCTGCGCGGGATCGCCCGCGACCAGCTCGTTCCATGCCGACAGCACTCGCATGCGCACGGCGGCCAGCGGTTCGGCCCGAGGCGGTGGATGGCGCACCGGTTCCTGCCAGAAGCGTTGCAATGCTTCGGGCGCGCTCTGCATCAGCTCGGCGGGGCTGCAGCCCTCCCAATCGCCGAAATGCATTTCGCGCAGTCGCGCATCTTCGTTGAAGGGCACGTTCAGGCGGCGCGCGCAGCAGGCGCCGAAGTCGGCGCAGCGTCGCGCGGTCGAGCTCACAACGCGGTGCCAGACATGTCCCGCAACCGCCGCCCACATTTGTCGCCACCCTTCCCTCGTGAGCACGGAGTCGGTGCTGCCGCAGAAGCGACCGGGAGCCGAGGTGCTGCCATGGCGCAGCAGAAACAGCTGGCTCATGCGAGCTTTTCGGATACGCCGGCTTCATCGAAGCTGGCCATCCGATCGTGCAGATCGCAGGCCAGTCGCAGCAGCGGCACTGTCACCGCAGCGCCGCTGCCCTCGCCAAGGCGCATGGCCAGATCCAGGATCGGCTGGACCTGCAGCGCCTGCAGCACCTGGGCGTGTCCCGGTTCCCGCGAGCGATGCGCGAACAGCCACCAGGCGCCGGCGCCGGGACAGAGCCGCTCTGCGATCAGCGCGGCAACGCTGGCGATGAAACCGTCGATCAGGGCGGGTAGCCCGGTGCGCGCGCAGGCCAGGTAGGCCCCGACCAGCGCCGCGATCTCAAAGCCGCCGAGCCGGCACAGCGCCGAGAACGGATCGTGCAGCTCAGCTGCGTGCAGTTTCAGCGCGCGGGCGACAACCTCGGCTTTGTGCGCGACGCCGCGCGGGTCAAGTCCCGAGCCGGGTCCGACCAGACTGATGGGTTCTGCCGTGAGCAACGCGCAGGCCAGCGCGGCGGCGCTGGTGGTGTTGCCGATTCCCATCTCGCCGCCGATGAACAGCTCGTCGCCCCTGGAGCGCGCCAGTTCGACACTCTCGGCTCCAATGGTCATTGCCGCCTCGCACTGCTGTCTCGTCATCGCCGGCTGGCGCGAGAGGTTGGCGGTCCCCGCGCCCAGGATGCAGCTGTGTACCGACGGTAGATCTCCGCAGTCGCTCACGGTACCGAGATTGATCACCTGAAGCGATGCGCCGAGGGCGCGAGCCAATACGCTGATGGCGGCACCGCCGCGCGCAAAGTTGCGGATCATCTCGACGGTCACGGCCTGCGGGAACGCCGAGATGTTCTCTTCGGCGACGCCATGGTCGGCCGCGAAGATGCTGATATGAACTCGATCGACGCGAGGACGCGGACGGCCTTGCAGTCCCGCGAGCCGAATGACCAGTGCCTCGAGCACGCCGAGTGCACCCGGCGGCTTGGTCAGTGAGTCTTGCCGCAGGCGCGCCAGATTCTCGGCCTGCAGATCGTGGCTTCGCGGCGGCGCGAGTAGGCGTTCGAGCATCGAGTCAGCCTTTGACGACGTGGGGCAAGCCGGCGATCGTGAAGATCACGCGCTCGCAGAGACGTGCCAGATCCTGGTGCAGGAGACCGGCTTCGTCGATGAAGCGCCGCGTCAATTCGCCGAGCGGCGCTATCCCGAGGCTGCACTCGTTGCTCACCATGATGATGTGTCCCGGCAAGCTCGGAAGCGCCGCGAGCAGCGCGTCGCGCTCGCGTGCAAACAGCGATTCATCCTGCGCGCACAGCAGGTTGGTGAGCCACAGGGTCAGGCATTCGATCAGGACGCAGCGACTCTGAGCCGCGTGCACTCGTGCGGCCTCGGCGAGTGCGATCGGCTCTTCGACGGTTCGCCAGTGCGCGGGGCGTCTTTGACGATGTGCATGGATGCGCTGCTGCAGCTCGACGTCGTCCGCAATGCGCGTGGTGGCGACGTACACGACCTGGAGTCCACTGTCGCGCGCACGCTCTTCCGCCAAACGACTCTTGCCCGAACGCACGCCTCCGAGAATGAGTTCCTTCATGCGATGGGCCCAAGCGGTGCCAACAGTCTCGTGAGATCGAGGTGGGCTTCGGCCGCATCGGCAACGCGATCGATCGCGCGTTCGCGTATCGCCGCATAGTCCAGCGGCTCGGGATCGATGACGCCCATCCAACGCAGCAGTGCGGTACACGCTGCCACACCGTCGAACAGCCCGTGCAGGTAGGTGCCCATGATCTGACCATCGGCACTCAGCGCGCCGTCACCGCGGCCGCCGTCGAGCAGCACCATAGGATGGCGCAGAGCCGGGCCGTGGCTGATGCCGGCGTGGATCTCGTAGCCGAATATCCGCGCGGCCTCGATTTGCAGGGTTCCACTGACATTGCGCAGTTGCTTCCCCGCATGCAGGGCGGTATCGAATTCGAGCCAGCCGAAGCCTGCACTATCGCCCGCAGCGCCTTCCAATCCTTCGGGGTCACTGATGCAGCGGCCGAGCATCTGGAAGCCACCACAGATGCCGATCAGTTTGCCGCCGTAGCGCAGGTGGCGATGCAGGTAGTGCTCCCATCCCTGCGCACGCAACCACGCGAGATCGGCGCGGACACTCTTCGTGCCAGGCAGAATCACGACATCGGCCGCTGGCGGCGCCTCGCCGGGTCCGACGAATCGCAGGTCGATCTGCGGATGCGTGCGGAGCGCATCGAAATCAGTGTGGTTGCTGATCCGCGGCAGCACCGGCACCAGTACCCGCAACGAGCGTCCAGTCACGGTGACACGATCGCGGCTGATGGCATCTTCCGCGTCCAGTGTCAGCCCCTGCAGATAGGGCAGTACGCCGAACACCGGCTTCGCGGTTTGCTGCTCGAGCCAGCGCAGGCCTGGTTCGAGCAAGGCCAGCTCGCCGCGAAAGCGATTAATCACGAATCCGATGATGCGGGTGCGCTCGCTGTCGCTCAGCAGTGCCAGCGTGCCGACGATGTGAGCAAACACACCGCCCCGATCGATGTCGGCGATCAACAGTACGGGGCAGTCGACTGCTTCCGCGAATCCCATGTTGGCAATATCGCCGGCACGCAGATTGATCTCCGCAGGCGAACCCGCGCCCTCGACCACGACCACCTCGTACTGATTCGCGAGGCGGCGATAGGCGGCCATCACGGCGGCGTGCGCGATGCGTTTATAGTCGTGGTATTCGCCGGCACGCATATTGCCCACGGCGTGGCCGTTGATGATGATCTGAGCCCCGACATCGCTATTGGGCTTGAGCAGTACGGGATTCATGTCACTGCTCGCGGCGATGCCGGCGGCCTGTGCTTGCAGCGCCTGCGCGCGACCGATCTCGCCGCCATCGACGGCAACGGCGCTGTTCAAGGCCATGTTCTGAGGCTTGAATGGGGCGACGCGTACGCCGCGGCGTTGGAGCACGCGGCACAGCGCCGTCGTCAGCGTGCTTTTGCCGGCATCGGAGGTGGTTCCCTGGATCATGAGGCAGCGGTTGTTCACGGCCCGAGTGCCTCACGGCTCAGCGAGCACGCGATTGCAGCGGCGATCCAGATGATCACGCCGCGTGCGACCAGGCGCAGCGCACGCGCAATGTCCTGAGCCTGCGGTTCGGCGCCCTGGCCGAGCGGCGGCCGCGATTTCCAATGACCGTGATAGAAGGCCGGTCCACCGAGGCGGAGATGGAGGCTGCCGGCCCCGGCAGCCATGACCGGCCCGGCGTTCGGGCTTTCCCATCGTTTGCCTTGTTCCCGCCAGCAACGCAAGGCATCGCCGAAATGTCCCAAGAGCGCGTAGGTCAACGCGGTCAGTCGTGCAGGGATCAAATTCATCACATCGTCGCAGCGGGCGGCCACCGAACCGAAGAAACGATAGCGCGGCGTACGGTAGCCCCACATTGCATCGAGCGTATTGATCAGGCGATAGAGCAACGCACCGGGTGCACCGGCGAGCGCAAACCAGAACAGCGTGCCGAACACCGCATCGTTGCCGTTCTCGAGCACCGACTCGACCGCGGCGCGTGCGACATCGACCGGACGCATCGCCGCAGTATCGCGACTGACGATCAGGCCGACCAGCCGCCGGGCGGCGGGAAGGTCTTCCCGCCCCAGCGCTGCGGCGACAGGCAGCGCATGCTGATGCAGGCTACGATGACCGAGCGTCAGGTATAGCAGGACGACCTGGAGCACGACGCCAACGCGCGGCACCGACTCGATCGTCCATGCCGCGAGAGCGGTGGCAGGGACCACGGCCAGCAGCACGGCCAGGGAGCCGCGCCAGCGCGTGTGCACGGCACCGGCGTTTTCGCCGGGGTGCAACAGGAACTCCATTCGTTGGGCGCAGGTTCCGAAGCCGACCAGCGGATGCCAGCGCCGCGGCTCGCCCAGGAGCCGATCCAGTGTCACTCCGGCAATCATGAGAAGTGCGGCCATGCAGTCTACAGGCTCGCGCACGTGGCAATCAGCGTCTGCAACTGCCGCAGACCGTCGGCCAGTGTAGCCGGTAGCGGCACGCGCCGAAAATTCACAGCTCGATGCCCTTCTGCGCGCGGATGCCGGCGTTGAAGGCGTGTTTGATGACCCTCATCTCGGTCACCGTGTCGGCCGCCTCGATCAGCTCCGGCGGTGCGGCGCGGCCTGTAATGACGACATGCTGATTTACCGGCCGTGCGCGCACGCCTGCGAGTACGTCTGGCAGTGCAACGTAGCCGTGGTTGAGCGCGATATTGAGTTCATCCAGCACCAGCAGCTTGATCGACGCATCCCCAAGCATGCTCAGTGCCTGCCTCCACGCGGCGCCCGCGGCGCGGATGTCGCGGTCCCGGTCCTGAACCTCCCAGGTGAAGCCCTCGCCCATGACGTGGTAGCGAACTTCGGGAAAGCGGCGAAAGAAGGCCTCCTCGCCGGTGCTGAACGTGCCCTTGATGAACTGCACGATGCCGACACGCATCCCATGTCCGAGTGCGCGAGCCAACATGCCGAAGGCGGACGAGCTCTTGCCCTTGCCGCTGCCCGTCAGCACCAGCAGCACGCCGCGGTCCTGTGTCGCCGCGGCGACCCGCGCGTCGACACGTGCCTTGCAACGCTGCATACGCAGCCGATGCTCCTCGGCGCGATCTGGCTCGTCGGTAATCATCAATGCTGTGACAGATGTCGCCCGGCTCCCGGGCGTGCCGATACCAGCCGGGCTCCGACCAGCCGCACCAGGACCGTCAGGCTGACATAGACGCAGGGTACCGCCAGAAAGTGCGGGTACCAGTGAGCAAAGTTGGCCGCCCAGCCTGACATATTCGCATCGGCGTGGCGGCCGCCGAGCCAATAGAAGCTGCCATTCGTGAGCGCAAAGCAGAGCGTGGCCGAGACCACGACGCTGAGTGCAAGCCATGCGATCGGCCGCCACGCGACGGCATTCCATTGGCGTGCGGCCCAGCGGCCGCCGAACCAGAGCGCGGCATAGGCGGGCAACACAAACAGGTACGCGACCGACAGACAGTAGCTGCTGATACCCAGGTGCGCCGTCGCGACATAGTCGATCATGACCGCCTCCACCAGCAGCAATGCGAAGGCACGAAAGCGATACAGATAGAAGCCGCTGAGAAAGAACACCGCCCACGACGCGTCCGGCGGGTAGTTGAGGTGAAACAGACGCGTGACCAGCATGGCGGCCGCCAGAATCAGCAGACCGGTCACACGCTTGGATGGCAATGAGGGCATGGCGAGACTCCTGATGCGTCAATAATTCAACGGGTGGTAGCGCAGCGTGATGTAGAAGGCGCGTCCAGGCTGGTTGTAGTACTGCGCGGTTTCGTAGTGCTTATCGAGCAGGTTGCTCAATCGCAGCTGCAGCAGCCATGTGCGGCTCAATTGACAGCCGCCGCGAAGATCGGTGGTGCTGTAGCCGCCGAGCGACTGCGTGTTGGCCAGGTCATCGAATCGCCGCCCGGATTCAAACCAGGTCAGGCCGAAGCTGAAGCGCTCGATCTGGCGGTCGATATCCCACCGCGCCGTCTGTTCGGCACGTCGTGGCAGCAGCGCATCGTTGTCGCCGGGCGTTCGGTCGCGCGGGTCGAGCAGCGTCAGCGCCAGCTGACT
>DASYNV010000298.1:0-2067 GCA_036008365.1 Steroidobacteraceae bacterium
AAGACAGCAGTGGAATGAACGAACGTCCCGACAATCCGATGCCGCCCATGAGTCGATCGAGCAGGAAGGCGGCGCGCGGCAGGTAGCCGCTGTCCTCGAGCAACAAGATGAAGAAGAACAGGATCAGAATCTGCGGCAGGAACACCAGTACGCTGCCGGCACCCGCGATCACGCCGCCGACCAGGAGGCTGCGCAAAGGCCCGACCGGCATCGCGTTCTCGACCCCCCGGCCGAAAGTGTCCATGGCGGCGGTGATCCAGGCCACCGGCGCCTGTGCCCAGCTGAAGACCGCCTGAAACATCAGGAACAGCAGCACCGCGAGCAGCACCGGCCCCGCGATCGGATGCATGACCACGGCATCGAGACGGGTCAGCGCGCGATCGCGCAGTGGCTCGAGGTACCCGCTCACCGAAAGGATGCGACGCACCTCGCGCTGGGTCGCGGTCAGTTCGGCATCGGATGCCGCCGGCACGGTGAACGACTCGCGCGGCGTGCCGAGCTCGACGGTTTCGAGCGCAGCCAGCAGCGCCGCGTCCCCACCCGGACGCACCGCTACGGTCTCGACCACCGGAAGCCTAAGCTCACGCGACAGCGCTGCACGATCGAGCCGGAAGCCGCGCCGCTGCGCGAGATCGCTCATGTTCAGCGCGACGATCATCGGCAGCCGCAGCCGGCGCAGCTCGAGCGTCAGACGCAGCGACAGACGCAGGTTGGTCGAGTCGAGAACACAGATGATCAATTCGGGCGGCGTCTCGCCGCGCAGCCGGCCAGTGACCGCATCGCGCGTGATCGCTTCGTCGAGCGTGGTCGGCATCAAACTGTAAGTGCCGGGCAGATCGAGCACGCGATAAAGCACGCGGCTCTTCGAGCTGACGAAGGCGCCTTCCTTGCGTTCGACCGTGACGCCGGGATAGTTCGCAACTTTCTGGCGTCCGCCGGTTAGGCGATTGAACAGCGCCGTCTTGCCGCAGTTCGGTGCGCCGACCAGCGCCACGCGGCGCGTGACGACATCGGGGAGCTCTCGCGTCACACGGCCTCGGAGCGCTCGAGACGCACCAGCACCGCCTGCGCTTCACGGCGTCGCAATGCAAACATCGACGAACCGATGCGCACCGCGATCGGATCGCCGCCCGGGCGGATCTCCTCGATCACCTCGATACGCTCGCCCGGGACGAAGCCGACCTCGAGCAGCCGCCGCGCGATGGTGGATCCCGCGACATCGCCGATCGTGACGCCAGCCGCGCCATTCACACCGACGGCGGTGACAACTCCGCGCTCACCCTTGTGTAGCGAAGCAAGCGATCGCACATCGGCCGCAAGAGCGAGCTCGCGGTCGATTGCGTGCCAGTCCACATGGGAGTCCATTGCTGCGTTCCGGACAAAGTCAAATGCGAATCACTCGCAATTGCATTAAGGATAGCGCAGACGCGCGCCGGGCGCCAGTTCAGGGTTGGCGTGCTTGGACGAAACGGCGCCAGAGCCAGTGGTCGATTGAAAAGGTGCCCGCCCCGCGGCACAGCAGCACCAGCAGCATGGCTGCCCACTGGATGTGGGTCGGCCACGCCATCGGGTAGACGAACACTTCGATGATGGTGGTCATGCCCAGCAGGACCAGGGCGGCCGGGCGAGTCGCGAGGCCGAGCACCAGCAGCACCGGTGTCGAAAGCTCGATGGCCGCGCCCAGGTGGGCGGCAATATCGGGTGGCAGCAGCGGCACCTTGTAGTCATCCTCGAACAACTGCAGCGTGGCATCCCAGTCCGCAAGCTTGGTGGTGCCGGAGCTCCAGAATACCTTGGCGAGCGCCAGCCGAAGCGGGATCGCCAGCAGGCTGTATGGCACGCGCTCGAATATCCGGATCAGGCTCGCCAGCCGTTTCATGTACGCCACCTCGTGAATCGGCCCGACGCCAAATGCTCTGCCAGCACGGCATCGAGCGCCTCGACCGGGACCGCCTCAGCGGCTGAATCCTCGAGCGCCCTCTGCAGCGGATCGCCGGCGCACAGCCGCTCGGTAAATCGTCCGCTGAGGGCAGTCAGTCGCCGCACCTGCACGCCGTCGGCGTTGCG
>DASYNV010000299.1:0-3970 GCA_036008365.1 Steroidobacteraceae bacterium
GTCTTCAGCAGCGAGACTGCGTCCTGGGAAATGATTTCGTTGGAGATGCCCCAGTGCATGAAGTCCAGGCTCAGCGCCATGCGATCAAGCGGTGACCACACCGTCCCGAAGTCCCAGATCTTGGCGGTGACCGGCTGCAGCTTGGTATTGCCCGAGGTCGTGCCCGCAACCGATTCCGCCACTTGCGGACAGTTACCGAGATTGGTGGCCGTGTAACCCCCTTTGGCGCAGGTGTAGTAGTCGGTCAGGGTTTCGAAGAAACCGCTCGGTCCCTGGAATTCATCGGCCAGTGTCGGGGCCTTGAAGGCGGTACCGTAGCGCGCCCGCAGCAGCAGGCGTTCGATCGGACGGAACTCCAGACCCAGGTTGAAGGTGAACTTGTCGACGTTCGCGCCATCGAGCCGATAATCATCGTAACGGCCTGACGCATCGAACGTCAGCATCTTCACCAGCGGCATCTTCAGCTCCCCGGTGAAGGCATAACGCGATCGATGGCCCGATCCCGGTGTCGAGACATAGCCGTAGGTCTCGCCGTCGAGATAGCGAGGATCGGGCGAGTAATCCCAGCCCTGCGCGCCGGTTTCGCCGACCAGCGCCAGCGCCGCATCGCCGCCCGGCAATGGGAACAGCGCCGTATCGGTCAGCTGCCCGCGCAGCATGCTGTCCTCGGTGCGCGAATACGAATTGGCATAGCCGCTGAAGCCCGCGTACTGCGCCGGGGTCACCGGTCGATAGAAGTTGGCGTAGTTCGGGCTGTAGATGTTGACGCCGAAATTCGGATCGAAGCCCAGATTCGGTCCAAACAGCGGCGTGAAGAAGCTTTCGATGGCACTGGTGAATAGCTGGTGCGCGTGCTCGGTGAGCTTCTGCTCGGTATAGGTCATGTCGACGTCGTAGGTCCAGTGCGACGCCCCGATCGAACCCTGCACACCAAAGGTCGCCCGCCACGAGTTGGTGGTGTTCTTGTCCGTGGTGGCATCGAGGCCGCCGGCCTCCTCGGGCGAGAAGATGTGCTGCAGATTGATCAGATCGCCGCCGAGATTCGGATCTTCGTAGTAGTAGAACGGCGAGCTGCTGTCGACCGTGGTGCCGAAGAAATATGGACCGGTGTTGAATCGCACCACGTCGTGGCTCAGCAGCACCGAGCTGTACAACCGGATGTGCTCGGTGACGTCGTCGGTGCCGTGCAGATACAACTGCGTGCTTTCATCACCATTGGCAATCGTGTAGTACCCGGAAGTGACGGTGCCGCAGTAGGTGCCGTGGCCGGGACGGCTGTAGGCGTGCGTGCTGCCGCCGAATTCGAAGCCGACGTTGGCGCAGTTGGCAGGATCCTCAAAGTAATAGTCGCCGCTGGCCTGACCGAACAGACCGTAGATCAGGTAGTCGCGCTCGGCCGTCTGCGGGTTGGTCCCCTGGGTGAAGTATTTGTCGGTGAGATCGCGCTGATAGCCCCAGATGGGCGTCGTTTTTTCGTACTGGGCGCCGGCCAGTAGATTGAAGCTGCCGAATTCGAAGCCGTCCGCGAGCGCAAAGCGCCGCTCGGTGCCGCCACCGTCCTGGGTCCAGCCGTAGCGGATGTCGACCACCGGCGCGTCGAGCTTCTTCTTCATGATGACGTTGACCACGCCGGCGATCGCATCGGAGCCGTAGATCGATGACTGACCGCCGGGCAGCACATCGATATGATCGACCAGCTCGATCGGAATGCCCGAGATGCTGACGAAGTTGTCGGTGCCGTTGTAGAGCGCCGGGTAGTCGGACATCGGCCGACCATCGATCAGATACTTGGTATAGCTCTCCGACAGTCCGAACAGGCTCAGCGTCTGCGCACCCTGCGTGAAACCACCGCTGAACTGTCCGTTCTGAATGGAGCCGGTCGCAAACGAGGTCTGCTGCAGAGCGTCGGCGACGCTGGAGAAGCCCCGCGCCTGCATGTCCTCGGCCGTGATGACCGTGATCGGCGTCGCCTGCTCGAGCTTGGATTGCGGAATCAGCGAGCCGGTGACGACCACCGTTTCAAGCTCGTTGGTGCTGTTGGTGTCATCCGATGCCGTTGTGGTGGCAGTGACTTGCGCTGCCACCGCGCTGGCCAGCGGCAGCAGTACCACCAGGCAGCCGGATAGCAGCGCGAGGCAGAAACCTTCGCGAGTACCGGCGATACGTCCGCCAGCCCGAATGCTGTGACTCGTTGTGCCCACGACTTATCTCCCCAAATTTATTGAGCGGGCGTACTTGCTGCTTGAGCTTGTTATCGATTGAGCTAGACCTGCTCCTATACCGGCTCCTGTTGTCCGTAAGATAAACACTTTTTAGGTGACACAAAAGTGTCACATGATGAATCCTCGGAGGTGCTCGCGTCACGGCCGAAGCGCCGCCGGGGCCGGCTCAGCCGCGTGCTACGCGCAGCATCGCCTCGACGCTGCGATCGACATCGCTGTTCTGCGTCGACCAGTTGCTGACGCTGATGCGCATCGCGGTGCGACCCTGCCAGACGGTGATGCCGCACCAGCAGGTGCCCTCGCGCTGTAAACCCGCCACCACGGCGCGTGTCTGCTCGGCGTTGCCGAAACTCACCAGCACCTGATTGAGCACCACCTCGTTGAGCACCGTGTAGCCGGCAGCTGTGAGTCGCGCCGCGAACTCGCGAGCGTGCGCACAGTTGCGCTCCACGAGCTCGGCTAGCCCAGCGCGCCCGAGGCTGTGCAGCGCCGCCCAAACCTCGACCCCGCGCGCACGGCGCGACAGTTCCGGCGTGTAATCGCACGGATTGCGCGCAGCGCCCGCGCCCGGCAGATAGTCGGCGGTTACCGCCATCGCCGCCGAGAGTGCGCGAGCATCGCGCACCAACGCCAGGCCGCTGTCGTACGGCACGTTGAGCCACTTGTGCGCGTCGGTGGCCCACGAGTCGGCGCGCTCGACGCTCTCGACCTGCGCGCGATGCCGCGGCGAGACTTTGGCCCAGAGACCGAACGCGCCATCGACGTGTACCCACGCGCCATGGCGCTGTCCGGCCTCAATCAGCGCTGCGAGCGGATCGCTGGCGCCGGTGTTGACGTTGCCCGCCTGCAGACACAGGATCGTCGGTCCGGCAATCTCGGGCAGCAGCTCCGCGCGCATGCGTCCCTGATCGTCAACAGGCACGCGCACGATGCGGGATCGGCCCAGACCAAGCAGGCCCAATGCCTTGAGCAGGCTCGGATGCGCCTCTTCTCCCGCGATCACGCTGATCGGCGGTGCGCCGAACAGGCCGTCCGCTTCGACGTTCCAGCCCGCCCGCGCCAGCACCGCATGACGGGCGGCCGCGAGCGCCGTGAAGTTGGCCACGGTCGCGCCGGTCACGAAGGCGCCCCCGGTGTCGGCCGGCAGATCGAACAGCTCGATCAACCAGCGCAGCGCCACTTGCTCGAGTCGCGCCACCCCCGGCGTCGGACCGAAGAAGGCCGCGTTCTGGTCCCAGGTACCGGCGAGCCAGTTCGCCGCCAGCGCCGCCGGCAGCGTGCCGCCGATCACGAAGCCAAAGAAACGAGGTCCGGCCATCGCCATGGTGGCGGGCGATACCAGTTCATCAAGCAGCTCGAGCGTCCTGGCCGGCTCATTGCCGAGCGGCGGCAGCGGCCGGTCGAGCCGATGCAAAGCTTCGACCGCTGCAGGGCTCGCCGCGACCGCGCGGCTCTGCAATCGCTCCAGGTAGCGCGCGCCACGCTGCCACGCCTGCTCGAGCAGCCGCAGCGCATCGGAAGACCAGTAGCTCTCAGCCATGCGCCGGCATCACGACTGCGGGACGAAGAACTCGATCCTGGTGCCCTGGAATTCCGGCAGCGCCTCGCAGCGCGCCGCCAGCGCGCGCAGCGCCGGGTACGGTGCGGTGTGCACGCTGAGCGCCAGCGCCTCGGTCAGAAACGTGAAAGCGCAGACCACCGTGATATCGGCCTGCGTCATGCGCTCGCCCACAAGCCAGCGGCCGGCG
>DASYNV010000300.1:0-5859 GCA_036008365.1 Steroidobacteraceae bacterium
CCACGATATCGGCCGAGTAGCGTTCGTGCACGCCGTTGCGAGTGACGTGCACGGCTGCGACGGTCCTCCCGCTGGCATCGGATTCGAGGCGTGACACATAGGCGCCGGTCAGCAGCGTCAGATTCGGATGCTGCTCCAACGCCGGATCGACACACACCACCTGCGCGTCCGCCTTGCCATTGAGCGGGCACGGAAAGCCGTCGAAGGCATCGCAGCGGATGCAGACGCTGGTGGGCGTGGGCTTGCCATTCTTTTCATCCAGCAGAATGCCCAACGGCAGATGAAACGGGTGCAGTCCCTGCTGCGCGAAGCGCTCGCCGAGCGCCTCAATGGCCGGCTCGTGCGAGACCGGCGGATACGGAAACGGGCCGCTCGCGGGCGGCTCGTTCGGGTCCTCGCCACGCTGGCCATGCACGTGGAACAGCCGCTCGGCCTCGGCATAGTAGGGCTCGAAGTCCGCGTACTTGAGCGGCCATGCCGGCGAAATGCCGTCGGCGTGCCGGATCTCGTCGAAGTCACGCTCGCGCAGGCGCAGCAGTGCGGCGCCATAGACTTTTGAATTACCGCCGACGAAGTAGTGCAGGCCCGGATGAAAGCTGCGGCCATCGCGCCCATACCAGAGCTCCTTGGCCTGGTAGGTGCCGTCGACGAACACGGTTTGCGCATCCCAGTTGGCGCGAGTGCGCGGCAGATAGTCGCCGCGCTCGAGCATCAGGATGCGCGCGCCGGTGGGCGCCAATCGATGCGCGAGCGATGCGCCGCCCGGGCCGCTGCCGATCACGATCAGATCGTAGTGCGTCTCCGCCACGGCGCCGCTCCCGCTGCCCCGTCAACCGCCGGTCGCAAAGCCGGGGTAGAGCGTCATGCCGCCATCGATGAACAGCGTCGTTCCGACCACGTAATCGGATTGATCCGATGCCAGCCACACCGCCGCGCGCGCGATGTCCTCGGGCTCGCCGATGCGCCCGTAGGGCACTAGCGTCATGAGCGCGGCATAGGCCTCGGGAGTCTGCCAGGCTTCCTTATTGATGGGCGTGCGGATCGCGCCGGGCGCGATGCCATTGACGCGGATCCTGTGCGGCGCAACCTCCTGCGCCAGACTCTCCATCAGCAGCTTGATGCCGCCCTTGGAGGAGGCGTAGTTCGCATGTCCGGCCCAGGGGATCTGCTGGTGCACGCTGCTCATGCAGATGATCTTGCCGGCGGCGCAGGACACCGTCGGCACCACGCCGCGGCGCAGGAACTCGCGGATGGCCGCGCGCGCGCACAGGAACTGGCCCGTGAGGTTGACGTTGATCACCGTGTTCCAGCTCTGCAGCGTCATGTCCATGAAGGCGGCATCGCGCTGCAGACCGGCGTTGTTGACCAGGATGTCGATGGTGCCGAAGCGCTCGATCATGCTCTTGAACATGTCGGCCACCTGGCTTTCGACCGATACGTCGGCCTGGTGGGCATAGGCCTGCACACCGAAGCCGCGGATTTCCTCGACCACGGCATCAGCGGCCTCATCGCCGGTCACATAGTTGACGACCACATCGGCACCGGCCTGGCCGAGACCCAAGGCGACGCCGCGACCGATACCCGAGTTGGCCCCGGTCACGAGCGCCTTCTGTCCGGTCAGCAGCGCCTGCTTCGGCACGGAGGGCGCTGTGGAATCGCTCACGGGATCTCTCCTGTGTGGGAAGCGGCTCGGTGATGTTGGCCCGGGAAGGGTGGGATGTGACGCGCTCGACGCGCTACACTCGCCACAGGCGCGCTCGCGCGCGTTCCCAAGCCTTGCTCCCCAGTGTAACTGATCGGTGAACGGAGGCGAGTCTTGCCAGCTCTCTGGACAACCGTGCTCGTGCGCTGCCTGCTGGTCGCACTGTTTCTGCCCTTCAGTGCGCTCGACAAGATCCTGAATTTCAGAAGCGCGGTCGGTCAAGCCTCGCAGGCGGCGGCCACGCGCGCTGTCGCCACGCTGCTGATCCTCATCGGCTTGGGCATCGAAATCCTGATGTCGACCGCGATCCTGACCGGCATCGCCGATCGATTCGCGGCGCTGATCCTTGCCGGCTACTGTCTCGTAACCGCAGTGCTGTGGAAACAGTTCTGGCGCGCGCCCGATTTTCGCCTCAAAGGCGAGAGCCGCGGTCGCGAGTTGTTCTGGGACTTCCTGAAGAACTGCGCTTTGGCGGGTGGCTTCCTGCTGCTCGCCTTCGGCGGCAATCGCGCGGGCGTGGAGCGCTTCTGGGAACACCCGTTCGCCTCGAGTCACCCCTACGCGACGGCGCTGATTTCGGAGCAGGCGCGATGAATGCGCCAGCTTCGCCACCGCTGGTGCGCTACTGGCACCTCTGGACCGACACCGATGGCGTCAGTCATCAAAAGGAATGCGCGCTCACCGAGTTTGTACTCAAATCGATGCAGCCGCCGGCCGACCCGCAATGGCAGGGCAGGCGCACGAGCGGCGCCATGACCACGCTCGTGACGGTGCAGCCGGTCGGCTGGGTCGGCAACTGGCACGAGAATCCGAAGCCGCAATGGATCGTGCCGCTCGCGGGCCGCTGGTTCGTCGAATCGATGGACGGCACGCGCATCGAGATGGGTCCGGGCGAGATCTCCTTCGGTGGCGATCAGCACTGCCGGGAAAAGAACGGCCGCCTCGGCCACCGCTCGGGCACCGTCGGCGAGGAGCCGGTGGTATTGCTCGTGATCCAGCTCGATGACCTCGCGGCGCCCTGGGCGCCCTGCGCTTTTCGCTGAAGGCGGCGCGACATGGACGCGTTCGAGATATGCGACCCCAAGTTTGCGCACTACCTGCTCGGCAATGCGGTGCTCGAGACGCTGGCCGACGGCTTTCGCTGGATCGAGGGTCTGGTGTGGATGGGCGATGCGAACTGTCTGCTGTTTCAGGATCTGCCGCGCGATCGAACCATGCGCTACATCGAGGATGCGGGTGTATCGGTCTACCGCCAGCCCTCGCACTACGGCAATGGCCAGACTCGCGACCGGCAAGGACGACTGATCAGCTGCTCGCACCGCGAGCGGTGCCTGTTCCGCACCGAACTCGATGGCCGCGTCACGCGGCTGGTCGATCGCCACAACGGGCTGCGCCTGAACTCACCGAACGACGTCACGGTGCGCTCGGACGGCACCATCTGGTTCACCGATCCGCTCTATGGCATACAAAGTGACTATGAAGGAGGACGCCAAAGCTCCGAACAACCGCCGGCGCTCTACCGGTTTGATCCCGACAGCGGCCGCATCGAGGTGGCCGCGGCCGATTTCGACGGACCGAATGGTCTTGCGTTCTCGCCCGACCAGCGCCGGCTCTACGTGGCCGAGACCGGCGATCAGACCCGCGACAACCCGAAGCAATACCTGCGCGTGTTCGAGGTCGATGCGGCCGGAAAGCTCAGCGGCGGTGAGATCTTTCACAAGATCGAGCCGGGCTATGCCGATGGGATCTGCGTCGATGAAGACGGCAATGTCTGGTCGAGCGCCGCCGACGGCGTGCACTGCATCGACCCGCAGGGCCGGCTGCTCGGCAGGGTGCGCGTACCGCAGCGCGTGTCGAATCTGTGTTTCGGCGGATTGCTCAAGAATCGGCTGTTCATCGGCGGCTCGCACACCCTGTACGCAATCTTTCTGAATCGGCGCGGCGTGCGCTGGCCGTGAGATGAGCGCCGCGCCGCAGCTCCGACGGCTCACTCGATTCAGTCTGAACACGGCCGATATCAGCGGCTTGACGGATTTCTACCGCCAGGCCTTCGGTTGCACGCTGCTCGGAGTCGAGGACTGGCGCGGCGCGGGGTTCGAAGCCGCGCTCGGCATGGTCGGCGGTGCGCGCCGCGCGCTGCTGGCGCTCGGAGAGGAGCGCATCGAGCTGCTCGAGTTCGATGTGGCCGGGGCTTCCTATCCGGCCGAGGTTGCTGCCTCGGACCTTCGTTTTCAGCACTGCGCGCTCGTGGTCGCCGATATCGGGGCCGCCTTCCGGCAGCTCTCGCGCATGACAGGCTGGCGTGCGATCTCGATCGGCGGCCCGCAGCGCCTGCCGCCCAACACCGGCGGCGTCAGCGCCTTCAAGTTTCGGGACCCCGAAGGCCACCCGCTCGAGTTGCTGGCCTTCGCATCCGAACGTGTGCCGCAGAAGTGGCGCCGCCGTTCCGCGCACGCGCTGTGCTGGGGGATCGATCATTCGGCGATCACTGTCGCCGACAGCGCGCGCAGCATCGCGTTCTATGAATCGCTTGGACTCGAGGTGATCGGCAGTTCGCACAATCACGGGCCGGAGCAGGCGCGGCTCGATGGCCTGTCAGCGCCCGAGGTCGAGGTGACCGCGCTCGCGCCGAGCGCGGGCGGCCCGCACGTGGAGCTGCTGTGCTACCGCGGCGCTGCGGACGACAGCGCGGACCGCAGCTGCGCGGCGCAATCGCAGTCCCGCCCGCTGCATCAACGACATCGCCGCGACGCGGCTGGTATTCCAATGCGCATCGGAGGCAAACGCGTCTGCCGAGGGCCGGACGCTCACCGACCCCGATGGCCATCGCCTGCTGCTGCTCAGCGATCAGAACGGGTAGTGCCGCGGCGTGGTCTGAATCGTGATCCAGCGCGTTTCGGTGAACTGATCGATGCCGGCCTTGCCGCCGAAGCGGCCGTAGCCCGACGCCTTCATGCCGCCGAAGGGCATCTGCGCCTCATCGTGCACCGTGGGGCCGTTGATGTGGCAGATGCCGCTCTCGATGCGCTTGGCGACCTCGATCGCTTTGGCGATATCGCGGCTGAAGACCGACGCCGACAAGCCGTAGTCGGTATCGTTGGCGAGCGCCACGGCCTCGTCCGCGGATTTCACGCGCGTGATCGACACCTGCGGGCCGAAGGTCTCCTCGCGAAACAGTGCCATCTGCGGCGTCACATGATCGACCACGATGCCCTGCATGATCGTGCCCTGCGCCTTGCCGCCGGTCAGCAGCTTGGCGCCCTGGCCGACCGCGGCATTGACCAGCCGCTGCACGCGCTCGACCGTGGCTTTGCCCACGACCGAGCCCAGCACCACTTCGCCCTGGCGCGGATCGCCGCTCGGCAGCGCGGCGACACGCTTCGCGAGCTTGGCCGCGAAGGCATCGGCAACGGGTTCCTCGACGATCACGCGTTCGGTCGACATGCAGATCTGGCCCTGGTTGGCGTAGGCGCCGAACACGGTCGCATCGACCGCGGCGTCGATGTCGGCATCGGCCAGCACGATCAGCGGCGCCTTGCCGCCGAGCTCGAGCAGCACGGGTTTCAGATACTTGGCGGCCAGCAGCGCAACGCTGCGGCCGACGCCGGTCGAGCCGGTGAAATTCACGCGCCGCACAGCCTTGTGCGCGATCATGCCCTCGACCACGGCGGCGGCATCTTTGGGATCGTGCGTGATGACGTTGACGATGCCGCCATCGAGGCCGGCCTCCTGCAGCACGGTGCCGATCAGGCGATGAGTCGCGGGACAGATCTCCGAACCCTTGAGAATGACCGTGTTGCCGCAGGCCAGCGGCATGGCGATGGCGCGTACGCCGAGGATGATCGGCGCGTTCCAGGGCGCGAGCCCGAGCACCACGCCCACGGGCTGGCGCACCGACATCGCCAGGCTTCCGGGCACATCGGACGGAATCACTTCGCCGGTGATCTGCGAGGTCATCGAGGCCGACTCGCGCAGCATGCCGGCGGCCAGAAACACATTGAAATGGGTCCATCCGGCGGTAGCACCGGTCTCGGTGGTCACGGCTTCGACGAACCGTCCGGCCTGGGACTCGAGCACGTCGGCGGCGCGCAGCAGCTTGGCGCGCCGCGCGCTCGGACCTAAGGTCGACCAGGCGGGGAAGGCCGCCGCGGCCGCGT
>DASYNV010000301.1:0-4372 GCA_036008365.1 Steroidobacteraceae bacterium
TATCCTGCTGCACGATCCACGCCGGCCGCAGCGACTGTGTCACGGGCAGCACGGAACGCCCGGTGTAGAACGGGATCTCGGCGCGCAGGGTCTCATCGATGCCGATCGCGTAGACCGGCTGGCCCGGCGGCAGAGCCTGGCCGATCGAGCGCACGAACGGGCCCATGTCCTTGACCTCGTTGAGCAGCACCGGCGCGAGCGTGAGCACCACCGCGCTGCCGGCGATCGCGCAGGCCATGGCCGCCGGTCCCGCGCGCAATCGCTGCGCCGTCACGCTGTAATAGATCAAGGCCGCGACGCACAGGGCCGCGATCAGCAGTGTCGCAATCACCCACGCGTTCGGCGCTTTGAGCCAGATCCAGGCCGCCACGGGCGCCGCGAGCGCATAGATGGCGAGCAATAGCGCCTGCAGCCACCAGGCCGCGCTCAAGCCCGCATCGCGCCGCAACTGCCAGTGCTGCCACCACTCGTAGGTGCGGATGCCGAGCCACAGGAAAATCAACGGCAGCACGGGCAGCAGATAGGTCTCGCGCTTGGTCGCCGAGGCGGACAGCAGCAGCAGCATGGCGGCGCTCATGAGCGCACCGTAGCGCGCCGGATCGACCGGCCGCGGCAGTCCGGCAAGCTGCACACGCCGCCAGTGCGATGGCCGCAGTGCTTCGATGAGCGGCAGCAGCCAGGGCAGCAGCGCGAACGGCAGGGTCCAGGTGTAGTAGAGCAACGGTTGCCGATGACCGCTGCTGCCTGCGGGGCTGATCAGCCGCTGCACGTGATTGACATAGGCCCACTCCCACAACGCCGCGTTCCCGCCCTGCTTCCAGATCGCAAGCGCCAGTAACAGCAGCGCCAGCAGCAGCACGCTCAGGCAGGCGATCGGTCGCAGCCGTCGCCAGTGAGCCGGGCGATCGACCACAATGTAGCCCACGAGTCCCGCGCCGATCAGCACCACCCCGATCAGCCCCTTGATCCAGAGCGCCAGGATCAGCGACCCGTAGAGCAGCAGCCGCAGCGCGCCACTGTCGCGCCGCGCTAGCAACTCCCACGCGGCCCAGGCGGCCAGCGTCGTGGTCAGCATCAGCAGCGGATCGATCAGCACCCAGTGGGCCGAGACCAGGAACTGCACGCAGGTGGCCAGCATCAGCGCCGACAGCCAGCCCACCGCACGCGAGTGCGCAGCGCTGCCCCAGACCACGAGGATTGCGAGCGTGGCCGCGGCCGCGGCGACGCTGATCGCGCGCGCGGCCAGTACCGAGGCGCCGCCGGTCACGCGGAAGAGCGCGGCCACGGTCCAGTAGTACAGCGGCGGCTTCTCGATGAACCGCTCGCCGTTGAGGGTCGGGATCACGCTTGGGCTAAGCGCCATCTCGCGGCTGATTTCGGCTTCACGCGGCTCGTCGGGCGTCCACAACCCGCGGTTGCAGCCCAGCAGCGCGAGCATCGCCAACGCCAGCGGCGGCAGCAGCGAGCCGAGGCGTTGAGCCAGCGTATCTCCGGTGGACATAAGTCATAACGTTGACAGCGCCAGGGCGGCGGCGCAATGTTCGCCGCCCTCATGCACGAGCCCCTGTCCGACACGGAGCTGCGGCGTTACAGCCGCCATCTGAAGCTCGCCGAGATCGGCGAGCGGGGTCAGGCGCGCCTCAAGGTCGCTCGCGTTGCGCTGATCGGCGCCGGCGGGCTCGGCTCCCCGGCGGCACTCTACCTCGCCGCCGCGGGCGTCGGCACCCTAGGGCTGGTCGACTACGACTCGGTCGATGAATCGAATCTGCAGCGCCAGGTGCTGTTCGACACGGCGAGCGTCGGCAGACCTAAGACGCAGGTCGCGCGTGCGCGGCTCGAAGCGTTGAACCCCGGCACACGCGTGGTCGCGCACCAGATCGAACTGTGCGCGGCGAACGTGCGCGCGCTGTTCGCGGACTACGATCTGATCCTTGACGGCAGCGATCGCCTCGGCACACGCTACCTCGTCAACGATGCCTGCGTGCTGTATGGCAAGTCGCTGGTGTCGGCGGCGATTCATCGCTTCGAAGGCCAGGTCATGACCTATGTACCCGGCCGGGGTCCCTGCTACCGCTGCCTGTTTCCGACTCCGGCCGAGGGTATGGTGCCCAACTGCGCCGACGTCGGCGTACTCGGCGTGCTGCCGGGGGTGCTCGGCACGATCGCCGCCACCGAGGTCATCAAGCTCATCGTCGGTGCCGGCGTACCGTTGACCGGACGGCTGCTGACCTACGATGCGCTCGAGCTGCGGTTCAACGAGTTCCGCTTCGCGCGCCGCATCGACTGCGCGGTCTGCGGCGATCATCCGAGCATCACGGCGCCATCCGATCCTCCGGGCTTCTGCACGCTCGAAGAGCTGCGGCGCGTACCACTGATCTCCCCTGCCGAGCTGGCGCAGGCGCTGACGGCGCCCCGGCAGCCGATCGGTCTGATCGATGTGCGTGAACGCGACGAATTCGAATTCGGGCATCTGCCGCAGGCAATCAACATTCCGCTCGGCGACCTCGAGCCTCGACTGTCGGAGCTGCCGCGTGACCAGACGCTCGTATTCATGTGCCGCAGCGGTGCGCGCAGCCTCAAGGCCTGCGCGCTCGCGCGCCGGGCCGGCATCGAGCCGCTGCAGCTCGCGGGCGGCCTGCTGGCTTTCAAGGCCGCGGTCGACCCCTCATTGGCGCTGTGACGCGGCCAGGTCGCTCGCGAAACGCTCGATGTCCTGTGACTGCGTCGACCACGAGCACATGAGCCGATAGCCGGCCTCGCCCATGCGGTGAAAATGCCAGCCCCTGGCCGCCATCGCATCGGCCGCGGCACGCTCGAGCTCGATGAACACCGCATTGGCCTCGACCGCACGCAGCGGCAGCACGCCAGCGACACGCCGCAGCGTTTCGGCGAGTTCCCTGGCCGCGGCATTGGCATGGCGCGCATGACGGAGCCAGGCGCCGCTCTCGAGCACCCCGACCCACTGGCTGCTCTGAAAGCGCATCTTCGAGGCGAGCTGCGCGCCCTGCTTGCAGCGGTAATCGAACTGCTCGGCGAGCTTCGGATCGAAGAACACGACGGCTTCGGTGGTGTTGAGCCCGCACTTGGTGCCGCCGAGGCTCAGCACATCGACGCCCGCGCGCCAGCTGATGTCCGCGGCTCCGGCACCGCCGGCGAGTCCACCGCCGACGGCGGCCAAGGCATTGGCGAATCGCGCACCGTCCATGTGCAGCGCCAGGCCATGCTGGCGCGCGCAGGTGCTCAACTGCTCGATCTCGCGGGGTTGGTACACGCTGCCCCATTCGGTGGTCTGGCTGATCGAGATCGCACGTGGCTTCGGTGAATGCAGATCGTGGCCGCGCTCGAGCGCGCGCAGCACCGCGTCGGGCGAGATCTTGGCGTCGGTGCCCGGCACCGTCATGAGCTTGGTGCCGTGGGTGAAGAACTCCGGCGCGGAGCATTCATCGGTCTGAACGTGCGACTGCTCGTGGCAGACCACGCCGTGGTAGCTCTGGCAGAGCGCGGCCAGACTCAGCGAGTTGGCGGCAGTGCCATTGAAGACGAAGAACAGCTGCGCCTGCGGCCGCTCGAACAGCGCGCGGATCAGATCGGCCGCACGCGCGGTCCAGCGATCGTCGCCGTAGCTCGGCGCATAGCCGACGTTGGCGGCCGCGAGCGCGGCCCAGGCCTCGGGGCAGATGCCGGCGGTGTTGTCGCTGGCGAATTGCCAGCCAGGCTCTATCGTTTGCATGGTGGGCTCAAGGCTAACCGAGTTTCACGGCGCATGCCCGCGTGCCGGCAGCGCGCGTCGCGCGAACTCGCAATGCTAGTCTATGCCCATGTACGCACTCGCCATTCACGGCGGCGCCGGCGCGCTGCCGCCGCGGCAACCCAGCAGCGAACGCGAACAGGCGTTCCAGCAGGGATTGGCCCGGGCACTTAGCGCCGGGCAGGCGGTGCTCGAGCACGCCGGCACGGCGCTCGATGCCGTCGAAGCCGCAGTCACCGTGCTCGAGGACGATGCGCTGTTCAACGCGGCACGCGGCGCGGTGCTGACGATCGACGGCACGGTTGAGCTCGATGCGGCGATCATGGACGGCGAGACGCTGCGCGCGGGCGCCGTGGCCGTGATCCGTACCGTCAGGAATCCGGTGCAGCTCGCGCGCCGCGTGCTCGAGGACACCCCGCACGTCCTGCTGGTCGGCGATGGCGCGGAACGCTTTGCCGACGAGACCGGACTCACGCGCGTGCTGAATGAATATTTCATAACGCCCGATCGGCAGCAGCAGCTCGAGGCGCTGAAGCGGCAGCCCGGGCTTGCGGGCAACCGCGAACCACACAGGCTCGCGGCGCTCGATGAGCCGCCGCTCGGCACCGTCGGCGCGGTCGCGCG
>DASYNV010000302.1:0-5875 GCA_036008365.1 Steroidobacteraceae bacterium
CTGCTGCCAGATCTCGGGACCGGTGGTCTCGAGGTGGGCGCGACGATTGGCCGTGTTGTCGAATTGATTGGCCCAGATCGCATCCGGCGATTCCTCGGCCAGCCGGCCCGCGACTTTCTGATAGTGGTTCGGATCGCTGTACGGCACGGCCTTCACGCGTCGCACTTCCGCGCCGAGCGCCTCGATCAGCGCGTACTTTTCAGGCGACTGATTGTCGGGCATCACGATCACGCAGCGGTAGCCGCGCGAGTTGCAGACATGAACCAGGCCGATTCCGGTGTTACCCGCCGTGCCTTCGACCACGGTGCCGCCAGGTTTGAGAATCCCGCGTCGCTCGGCGTCGAGCACGATCGCGCGCGCGGCGCGGTCCTTGACCGAGCCGCCCGGATTCATGAACTCGGCCTTGCCGTAGACCTCACAGCCGGTCTCCTCGCTTGCCCGGCGCAATCGAATCAGCGGCGTGCGGCCGATGGCGTCGACAAAATCCTGAACGATACTCATGCGTTGCTGGTCCCCGTGGAAGCACTCTGAGCCGCAGCGCTCGCGGCACGGCCGGCGACTTCACCGACCATGAGCAGCGCCGGAGCGGCAGCGCCTTCCGCCCGCGCCCGCTCGATGATGTCGTGCAGCGTACCGGCCAGCACGCGCTGCTCGGGCAGCGTCGCGCGTTCGATGATAGCCACCGGGCGTGAGCCTGGCGCACCGTGCGCGAGCAGGTGCCCGACGATGCGCGGCAGTTGCGAGATCCCCATATAGAAGACCACAGTCTGCCCTGGCGCCGCGAGCGAGCGCCAGTCCAACTGCTCCGCGCCCTCACCCTGCGCGGTCACAAAGGTCACCGACTGGGCAAGTCCGCGCTGTGTCAGCGGCAATCCGGCGGACGCGGCCGCGCCGAGCGCGGCTGTGATGCCGGGAACGACGATCACCGGAATGCCGGCGGCCGCCAGCGCATCGATCTCTTCGCCGCCGCGGCCGAAAATGAACGGATCGCCGCCTTTCAGACGCGCCACGCGCAGGCCGCGCGCCGCGTACTCCAGCAGCAGCGCGTGAATACGCTGCTGAGTGACGCGATGCCTGCCGGACTCCTTGCCGACGTAGACGCACTCGGCATCGCGCCGCACGCGATCGAGCACCGCCTCGCTGACCAGCCGGTCGTAGAGCACGACGTCGGACTGCTGCAACAGCTGCAGCGCGCGCAGGGTCAGCAGATCCGGGTCGCCCGGCCCGGCGCCGATCAGGTAGACCTCTCCACGCGGCGGGGCCGCGGCGGTGGCCAACTGCGCATCGAGCAGGGCTTCCGCCCCGGCCTCGTCGCCCGCATAGACTTTCGAGGCGATGCTGCCCGCGAACAGCCGGTCCCAGAAACGGCGACGCCGCTCGATGTCCGGCAGAGCCCGCTGCACGCGCGCACGCGCACGCCCCGCCAGCCGCGCCAGGTCGCCGAGTCGCGAGGGCAGCAGCGCCTCGAGCTGTGTACGCACGCGCCGCACCAGCGTCGGCGATTGCCCGGAGCTGCCCACCGCGACGATGAGCGGCGAGCGGTCGACGATCGCCGGCATGATGCAGGAGGAAGCGGTGCCGTCATCGACGACATTGACAAATATGCCGCGCACGCGGCCGGCGGCGGCCACGGCGTGATTGACGTCCGTCTGGTCGGTCGCAGCGATGACCAGCGCCGCCCCGTCCAGGTGAGACGACTCGAACGCCAGGATGCGCACCTCGATGCGGCCCGCATCGCGATACAGAGTGAGCTCCGGATGCAGTTCCAGGGCCACGACCCGCACGCGCGCGCCGGCCCGAAGCAGCAGCTCGACCTTGCGCAACGCCACCGCCCCGCCGCCCACCACGACCGTCAGCCGCTCGCGTAAGTCGAGGAATACTGGCAGATAATCCATGGGTAGGATGGTAGTCCAAGCGTGACGCGCGGCACACCCGGCGTGACATTGCGTGACCTCTCCGCGCCCGTTTCACGGCATGATGAATCGCTTATGAGTTCGCTGAACCTGCGCCGCCTGCGACAGAACGAGCACATTCGCTCCCTGACGCGCGAGACCCACGTACGGCTCGAGCAGCTGATTCAGCCGCTGTTCGTGGCCGAGGGCCTGACAGCCCGCGAACCGGTGCCGGGGCTGACCGGTGTGCACCAGGAAAGCACCGAGTCGCTGCTGCGTCAGGTCGAGCAGGATCTCTCGGCCGGTGTGCATAAATTCCTGCTGTTTGGCGTTCCCCGTGCCCGCAGCGAGCGCGACATCGACTGGTCCTTCACCTCAGGGCAGATCCGGGCGCTCAAGCAGCGCTTCGGTCATGATATTTGGCTCGCCACCGATGTCTGCCTGTGCTCCTCGACGCCACACGGACACTGCGGCGTACTCAATCCCGAGGGCGATCATCTCGACAACCAGGCGAGCGTCGCGGAGCTCGAGCAGGCAGCACTCAGTTATGCCCAGGCGGGCGCAGACTGCGTGGCACCGAGCGACATGATGGATGGCCGTATCGCCGCCATTCGCAGGCGACTCGATGCCGCCGGCCTCGAGCGCACGATTCTGATGAGCTATGCGGTCAAATTTCACTCGACGCTCTACGGCCCGTTCCGCGTGGCGGCCGATTCGGCGCCCAAGGGCGCCGTCACGCTCAAGGACCGCGCCAGCTACCAGCTCGATCCGGCCCGCCCCGGCGATGCCTGGCAGTGCGCACAGCGCGATGCGGATGAGGGCGCCGATATCCTCATGGTCAAGCCCGGCCTGCCGTACCTCGATCTGCTGCGCGAGTTATCGAGCGAGATCCGCAAGCCGTGGGCGGTCTACCATGTCAGCGGCGAGTTTGCGGCGCTCGAAGCGCTGTGCGCGCAGGGCCTGGCCGCCCGTGCACCGCTCCACTGCGAGATCATGACGGCGTTCGTGCGCGCGGGCGCCTCGATGATCATCACCTACGGCGCGCGCTTCGCGCGCGAATGGCTGGCGGCGTGAGCACGACCGCGGGCGGTTCCGAGCCGTTGTTTGCGCGCGCGCGCCGCGTCTCCCCGGGTGGCGTGCATTCGCCGGTGCGCGCCTTCCGCGGCGTCGGCGGCACACCGCGCTTCATGATCGGCGGCCACGGCCCGTGCCTGCGCGACGTCGATGGCCGCGAATACATCGACTTCTGCATGGCCTTCGGGCCACTGATCCTCGGGCACGCCGATTCGCAGGTCCGCAGCGCGGCGGAAGCGGCGCTGGCGCGCGGCTGGAGCCTTGGCACTGCCGAGCCCTACAGCCTCGAGCTGGCTGAACTGATCACCGGCCGAATCCCCTGGATCGAGAGCATTCGCTTCGTCAACTCCGGCACCGAGGCCGTGATGTCGGCGCTGCGCGTGGCGCGCGGGGCCACGCAGCGCTCCAGGATCCTGAAGTTCGAAGGCTGCTATCACGGCCATACCGACTCGATGCTGCTGCGCGCGGGCTCCGGCCTCGCCGAGGCGCCGCTGCCCGACAGCGCCGGCCTCGCCCCCGACGTCGTGCGGCAGACACTGATTGCGCCGCTCGATGACATCGACGCGCTCGAGCAATTGTTCGCGAGCCGTGGCGGCGAGCTCGCGGCCGCCATCATCGAGCCGTTGCCGGCCAACTATGGGCTGCTGCCACAGCGCCAGGAATTCCTCGAGGCGCTCGCGCGCCTGACGCGCGCACACGGGGCCCTGCTGATTTTCGACGAAGTCATTTCGGGCTTCCGCATCGGCTTCCAGGGTTACGCGGGCTTGAGTGGGATACGCCCGGATCTCGTCACCTATGGCAAGGTCATCGGCGGCGGTTTTCCGGTCGGCGCCTACGGCGGCCGCCGCGAACTGATGGAGCTCGTGGCGCCGGCCGGGCCGGTCTACCAGGCCGGCACCCTGAGCGCCAATCCGCTCGCGATGTGCGCCGGACTCGCAGCGCTGCAGCAGCTGCTCGACGGGCAGGTCTATCAGCGGCTGGAAGCACTCGGCACGCGGCTCGAGCACGCGCTGGCCGGTACCCCTCATCTGGCCGTACAGCGCGTCGGCTCGATCTTCTGGCTCTGCATCTCGCAGCAGGGCATCCCGGTCATGCCGATGCGCACACCTCGCGATTTTCCGTCCGATGCCGGGGCGAGCTTCAAAGCTCCCTTTCACGCACTGCTCGAGAATGGGATCTATCTGGCGCCGAGTGCCTTTGAAGTCGGCTTCCTCTCCGCCGCGCACAGCGAAACGCACGTAGATACGCTCGCTGCAAACCTGCGGGCGCAGTTGGAATCACGCGGCGCCTGATCGCGGTCGCCAACGATAGTGGCGACCCTGCCTCTGCGTAGCCCTCGCGTGTCGCCTCGGCGTACCTGCAAGTAACCCAATCGCCTTCACGGCACCAGCGCGAAGACACCCCTCGTCATGGTCTGATCCGGCTGCATGGCCGTATCGCCTGCGCTATGTACCATACGTTCGGGCGACGGTCCTTCGACCAGCGCGGTCAGCAATTGGAGACTGTGCGGTGCCACCTCGAGCTGCGGTTGGTCCATGGGGCGGTCGAGCGGCTCTGCGGCGGCCGTATCGAGCCTCAAATACCACTGAAATTGCGGTTGCGGCAGCTGAAAAACGTGCGCATGGGAATTGGTGTTGATCAGCAGCAGGCTGACTTCGGCTCGCGCTTCATCGATGCGCGCCGCGCGGCGCACGCATAGCAGCTTGCCTTCGGTGTATTGCCAGTCTTCGGGCCGCATCACATCGCCATTCTCATCGAACCATTCGATGTCGCGTACCTGCGGCACGGGCTCGAGCAGGCCGTGCTGAAAATAACCGCTGCGCAGCGTGCAGTGATCGCGTCGCAATTGCAGCAACCGTGCCACATACAGCTGCTGCTCGACGCCCGCGGGCGACTCGGCCTGTGACCAGTCGAGCCAGGTGATCTCCGAGTCATGGCAGTACGGGTTGTTGTTGCCGTGCTGGCTCTGCCCGAATTCGTCGCCGCCGAGCAGCATCGGCGTGCCATGGGAGAACAGCAGCGTCGCCAGCATGGCGCGTTTGACCCCTTCGCGCACCGCCGTGACGGCAGGATCGTCGCTCGGACCCTCGACACCCCAGTTGTTGCTGGCGTTGTCGTCGCTGCCGTCGCGGTTGTCCTCGCCGTTGGCCTCGTTGTGCTTCTGGTTGAAGCAGACCCAGTCCTGCAGCGTGAAGCCATCGTGCGCGGTAATGTAGTTGATCGCCGCCCAGGGTCTGCGCCGATCGTGGTCGAACACGTCCGCCGATCCCTGCAGCCTCGCCGCAAGCGCACCGCGCACGGACGAGTCGCCGCGCCACGCGTGCCGCACCTCGTCGCGGAATCTCGAATTCCATTCCGCCATGCCACCGGGATGATTTCCGAGCTGGAAGCCACCCGGCCCCACGTCCCAGGGCTCAGCGATCAGCTTCACGGCCGAGAGCGTCGGATCCTGCATCAATGCATCGAAAAAGCCCGCGCCGCGCTCGAAGCCCTCCGCCTCGCGCCCGAGTGTGACACTGAGATCGAATCGAAATCCATCGACATGAAACTCCGTCACCCAATAGCGCAGAGAATCCAGCGTCAGCTGGATCACTCGCGGGTGCATGAAGTTGAGCGAGTTGCCGCAGCCGGTAAGGTTGGCGCAGCGGCGCGGGTCATCCGGCAAATGGCGGTAATAGGCGAGATTGTCGAGTCCCCGCAGGCTCATCGTGGTCCCGAGCTCGCTGCCCTCGCAGGTGTGGTTGTAGACCACGTCCAGCAGCACCTCGATGCCGGCCGCGTGCAGCGCCTTGATGGCGCCCTTGAGCTCATCGATGCCACCTTCGCCGAGGTAGCGCGGCTCAGGCGCAAAATATCCGAGCGTGTTGTAACCCCAGTAGTTCGTCAGCCCGCGTTCGATCAGCGCACGG
>DASYNV010000303.1:0-1921 GCA_036008365.1 Steroidobacteraceae bacterium
CCTGACCGGCGCGCGCACCCTGCTCGTCGTGCCGATGCTCAAGGACGACAACCTGATCGGCGCCTTCGGCATCTACCGTCAGGAAGTGCGCGCCTTCAGCGACAAGCAGATCGACCTCGTCAGGAATTTCGCCAATCAGGCCGTCATCGCCATCGAGAATACGCGGCTGCTCAACGAGCTGCGCCAGCGCACGAATGACCTGACCGAGTCGTTGGAGCAGCAGACGGCCACGACCGAGGTCCTTCAGATCATCAGCAGCTCGTCCGGCGATCTCGAGCCGGTGTTCGCCGCCATGCTGGAGAAGGGCGTCCGCATCTGCGGCGCCACGCTTGGCAATATTTCCCGCTGGGACGGCGAGGTCATGCACCACGTCGCGACGCACAATGCGCCTGCGGCCTTTGCCGAAGCCCGCAAGCTGCAGGCGGTGAACTCGACCCTCGATCTCGAAACCGTGCTCTCGACCATCGTCAGCAAGGCGGCGCAGCTCTCCGGCACCGAGGCGGGTGCGATCTACGTGTTCGACGACCCCCAGCGCGAGTTTCGGCTGCACGCCACCTACGGCATGGACCAGGAGCTGATCGAAGCGCTGACGCATCGGCATATCGACATGAGCGATCCGACGATTGCTGCGCTGCTGACCCAGGACGGCTACGCCACGCTCGGCCGCATCGGCTTCGAGGGCCGCTTCGACTATGCCGCGATCGGCGCCGTGCCGAACCTTGCGGCGCGCCTGTGCGATGAAGCGAAGGACGGGCAGATTTTGATCGACGGCAAGGTCAAGGTCGCGGTCGAGGCGGCCGCGCAACTCGAGCCGCTCGAAGAATTGCGGCTCAAGGGATTTCACCGGCCGATCAAGGCGTTCAACGTCCGCGCGGTGTCCGGCTAGCGCCAAATTTCATTTTTCGTGACTCATTGAAGTTGCATTTTTTGTGAATCACTGGCCGCTTGCGAACTGGACCGGAGGAGGCGCGTGTGAAACGTTGGACCCTGATAGCTTTAGCTCCGCTGATTGCCGCGGGCGCTTGGCTCGCTGGCGCAACCATGGGGCCTTACGCGATGAGCAAGGAGCCGCGCTTCCCGCAGCTGACGGTGGAGCAATTGAGCGAGGGGCAGAAACCGCTCGCCGAGCAGATCATGAAGGTGTCGAGTGTCGGCCTCGGCGGACCGTACAATCCGCTGCTGCGCAGCCCGGTGCTCGGCCAGCGCATATTCGATCTGTTCCACTATCTGCGCTGGGAGACGTCGGTGCCGCTGCGGCTCAACGAGTTCGCGATCCTGATCATCGGCAGGCAGTGGCGCTCGCAGGTGGAATGGTTTGCGCATGCGCCGCTCGCCATCAAGGCCGGCCTCGCGCCCGCCATCGTCGCCGACCTCAAGGCCAACAGGCGGCCCGCGAACATGGCGCCGGAAGAGGCTGCAGTGTACGACTTCGTCACCGAGCTCACGACCCGGCACGAAGTGTCGGACGAGACTTTCGATCGCGCGAAACGGCTGCTCGGCGAGCAGCAGGTCGTCGACCTTACCGCAGTCGCCGGCAGCTACGTGAGCATCGCCATGCTTCTGGCGATGAGCGAGATGACCGTGCCACCGGGCAAAGAGGAGCCGTTCAAGCCCGGCGAACCGTAATCTGCAACCAAGTTTGAAGCTGCTCGCGAGGCGTGACCGCCATGACAGATTCTTCCACCCGCGACCTCGGCACCCTGTCGCATCTCGATGCACTGCTGGCGACGGTCGGTCCCGTGCGCGGGCTGCGCATCCTCGACATCGGCTGCGGCGAGGGACACCTGGCGCGCGCCCTGGCCGAGCAGGGCGCTCGCGTCACCGGCTACGATCCGTTCATTGCGGAGACGCCGCTGACCGGGCAGGGCGCCGGCAGCTTCCGTCTCGCCAACGCCATGGCCGACGCACTTCCCGAACCGGA
>DASYNV010000304.1:0-2027 GCA_036008365.1 Steroidobacteraceae bacterium
GCCTACATCGTCAGCTACTCGGGCAGCAACACCACGCGCAACGCCACGCTCGGTCAGGCGGTCATGCAGTACGCGGGCTTCGCGCGCAGCAGCACGACCAACACCAACGGCGATCCGCCGTTGATGACGACCACCGCTAACGGCGCGGCGCAGGCGGCACTGCAGCACGTGGTGCTGACCTATGACCCGGTCAACGGCCAGAAGATCTACGTCAACGGTGTTTACACCGGCGATGCGGATCCCTCCAAGGGCGGCTCGCTCGCCAACTGGGACAGCACCTTCGCGCTGGTGCTCGGCAACGAGACCACCGGTCAGCGCCAGTGGCAGGGCACGATCAAGTTCGTCGCCCTCCACAACCGCGCGCTCACCCAGGCGCAGATTCAGCAGAACTTTGCCGCCGGCGTCGGGCAGAAGTACTTCCTGCTGTTCGGTGTGAGCTCGCTCACCGGCATGCCGCAGTCCTACATCCTCTTCCAGGCATCGCAGTACGACACGTACAGTTACCTGTTCGCGCTGCCGAAGTTCATCAGCCTCAATTCAACGGCCACCATACCGTCGAATCTGAAGCTCAGTGGCATCCGGCTCGGCGTGAACGGTCAGCTCGCGCCGGCCGGTCAGTCGTTCACCACGGTGAACGCGAGCCTCGGCGGCTCGAGCTATACGGCCGCGAACGGGCAGCTGTTGTCGAGCCTCGGCACCGTGGTGCCGCTGACCCTCGGGCCGAGCAATGACCTGTTCTTCCTGTCCTTCGACCAGATCGGCTCGCACGTACACGCCTACGTTGATCCGCCGGTGAGCGTGCCGCCGCCGACCCCGAACAACACGCCGCAGCCGGACTACGGTGTCGCCACCTTCGAGCGCGTGACGCACACGATGGCGAAGATCACCGGCGTGCCGTTCACCAACAGCGCGGTGTTCGCGCAGTACATGACCGCGCAGCAGTCGATGCCCTCGACGCCGTTGATCTCGGCCTTCGTGCCCTCGGAGCAGACGGCCATCGGGCAGCTGGCGGGCTCCTACTGCGCTCAGCTGGTGGGCACGCAGTCCTACCGGGATGCGTTTTTCGGCACCGGGCTGGACGCGGGCCTCAACAGCAGCGCGGCAACGTTCTTCAGCGTGGCCGCCAATCGCCAGATCGTCGAGACGGCGCTGGCAAACAATGCGGTGGGCGTCAACGTGTCCCCGGCCATGGCGGCCGCCGTGACCAATGAAGTCGATGCACTGCTGCAGCGCTTTTATCAGCCCGTGAGTGTGGCTGGGGGTGTTGAGCCCCAGCTCCCCGCGGCCACCGTCTCGACGGCGACTCAGGCGGCCTGCCAGGCAGTGCTCGGCAGTGCCGCCGTCACGCTGCAGTGATCCGGATCAGGAGCAATTGCAATGATCATCGGTAAGAAACCTCCTCGGCCACACGCCCCCGGCGAGCCGTTGCTGTACGACAACCACCCGCAGCCGCGCACGCGGCGTGATTTTCTCGCCGCCGGCATGATCTCCGGAGGCGGATTGGTGATCGGGCCCGCCTGGCTCGGGAGCCTCCTGAAGGCGAGCCGCGCCAACGCCGCGCTCTCACCGGACATCGCCGCCTTGCTGCCGACCGGGCAGTGCAACGTTCCCACCGCCTCCTCAGGCATACCCTTCATCTGCTTTGACCTCGCGGGCGGCGCCAATCTCGTCGGCTCTGAGGTGCTGGTGGGTCAGCAGGGCGGCCAGTCCAGCTTTCTCTCGACCGCCGGCTATGAGCAGCTTGGCGTGCCGGGCAACATGGTGCCGAGTTCGACCGCTAATATCGACCCATCGCTCGGTCTTCTGTGGCAGACCGATGGCGCCATCAAGCGCGGCATCCTCAGCAAGGCGACCACGCCCTCCACCGCTGCGGGCACCAACGGCGCGGTGTTCTGCGCTGAGTCGCAGAACGACACGCAGGAAAACCCGCACAACCCGATGTATGCGATCGCGATGGCGGGCGCGAAGGGCCTGCTGCTGACGCTCATCGGAACCGACTCGAGCGTCTCTGGCGGCAACTCGGTGGC
>DASYNV010000305.1:0-5010 GCA_036008365.1 Steroidobacteraceae bacterium
CAGCAGTGCCGGGGTCGCCTGCCACGTGGCGTAGCTATCGTAGATCTGCAGGTGACCGTTGGGCGCGTTCGGGATCGGTTCGAACGCCATCCCTGGTTGTGTCGGCAGGTTCTGCCGCACCACATCCGGATGCTCCTGGCCGAGATATAAGTTGAAGTTCCAGACGACCGCTGGGGTCGGCGTGAGCACGAAACCGACAAGCTGATCCTTGAAGTTGTTGAAGTCCTCGGTCTGCTGCGTGCCGTTGGTGATCCAGTAGTTCAGCGTCAATTCATCGTTGATCCTGTAGGAGGCTCGCAGGCCGGAGTGGTAGAACGGTAGATAGCTGTACCAGTACGAGCGCGTGTAGTTGATCTGATCCTTCGTATAGTTATCCTCGATGCCGATCGAGCTCGCCCATTTGCCGAAGTCGAGCTGCAGCGGTTCGCCCTCGATCGGAAACACGTAGCTGCCGTAGGCCTGGAAGACATTGCGCCAGATCTCGGGTCGAAGCTCATTGGCCAGGCTGCCCTGCAGTGTTTCGGTGGCCTGGCCGAACTGCAGATCGATGCGCACGCCATAGCGTTTGCCGGCGCTGAGCTGCGGTGCGCTCTCGAGCACCAGGTCGGCCTGGTTGAGGCTGAAACTGTTGCTGCTCACATCGTAGGCGCGCAAGTAGTTCACGCGTCCGATCGGATCATTGGTGTTGTATTCGTAATAGGTATCGAGCATGGCATTGATGGTCGCGCCACGCAGAAGGTCGCCTGCAGCGGCGGCGGGTGCCGCGGGGGCGGCGGGTACGTTGCGCACGACCGTTGCCGGTGGCCCGGCGCCGGGCGCTGTTGCAGCGTTGGAATGGCCCTCGAGTTCGTCGATGCGGCCCTCGAGTTGCCGGACCAGAGTGCGCAGCTCCTGCACTTCGTGGGTCAGCGCATCGATGCGCTGCTCATCTGGTGTCGGCTCGGCTGACAGCCCGCGACCGGGCGTCGACAGCAGCGACAGCAATGCGATAAAGGCACTCGTCGCAAGCGATCGGAGTGCCGTCGTGGTAGAGGCCGGCATGCACACCTCCATATGTGCCGGATGCGATCAGCGATCTGCGTCCAGGGCCAGATTGAGCTCCAGTACGTTGACGCGAGGTTCGCCGAAGATCCCCCACTGACGCAAGCGCGTGGCTGCGGCGATCTGATTGCGCACACGCTCTGGCGGCAATCCGCGTGCGCGCGCGACCCGGGCCAGCTGATATTCCGCGGCCGCCGGACTGATGTCGGGGTCGAGCCCGCTGCCCGAGGCCGTGACCAGGTCGATGGGAATGGGCAGCTGATTGTCGGGGTCCGCCGCGCGCAGCCGTTCGAACCGTTGCTGCACAGCTTCGAGCTGAGCATCGTTGGTGGGTCCGAGATTCGAACCGCTGGAGCTGCGCCCGTCATAGGGTATCGGCGAGATGCCGGAAGGGCGTGGCCAGAAGTACTGCGGCTGATCGAATGGCTGGGCCAGCAGGGCGGAGCCGACTACCTTGTCGCCCACACGAATCAGCGAGCCGCCGGCGTGGTGCGCGCAGCACAGCGCCGCTACGCCGGTGACTGCGAACGGGTACACCACGCCGGTCATCAGTGTCAGCACCAGCAGGCACAAGCTGGACTGCAGCAGTAGTTTGCTCATGGGTGCCTCAAGTCCAATGCGCCGCCGTCAGCACCAGATCGATCGCCTTGATGCCGATGAAGGGCACGATCAGCCCGCCCACCCCATAGCGCAGCAGGTTTTGGCGCAGCAGCGCCGCGGCCCCCACCGGTCGATAACGCACGCCGCGCAGCGCCAGCGGGATCAGCGCGACGATGATCAGGGCGTTGAAGATCACGGCCGAGAGGATGGCGCTGTCCGGACTCGACAGGTGCATGACGTTGAGGGCATTGAGCGCCGGATAGGTACTGGCGAACGCCGCCGGGATGATGGCGAAGTACTTGGCGACGTCGTTGGCGATGCTGAAGGTCGTGAGTGCGCCCCGCGTGATCAGCATCTGCTTGCCAACCTCGACCACCTCGATCAGCTTGGTGGGATTGGAATCGAGGTCGACCATGTTGCCGGCCTCTTTGGCGGCCTGGGTACCGGTATTCATCGCGACCGCGACGTCAGCCTGCGCCAGCGCCGGCGCGTCGTTGGTGCCATCGCCGCACATGGCGACCAGTCGACCCTGCTGCTGACGCTCGCGGATCAGGGCCAGCTTCGCCTCGGGTGTGGCTTCAGCCAGGAAATCATCGACGCCCGCCTCGGCGGCGATCGCCGCGGCGGTGAGCTTGTTGTCGCCCGTGATCATGATGGTGGCGATACCCATGCGGCGCAGCTCCGCGAAGCGCTCGCGGATGCCGCCCTTGACGATGTCCTTGAGTTCCAGCACGCCGAGTGCGCGCGCACCGTCGGCCACGACCAGCGGCGTGGCGCCCTGGCGCGCGACGTTTTCGACCGCGCGCTGCACCTCGGGGGGCATCGCACTGCCCTGATCGGTCAACCAGCGCGCGATCGCGTCGGCCGCGCCCTTGCGCAGCCGGCGGCCGTCGAAGTCGACACCGCTCATGCGTGTCTGCGCGCTGAACGGAATGAATTTCGCACCGAGCGCCGCGAGGTCGCGGCCGCGGATCCCGTGCTGCTGCTTCGCCAGCACCACGATCGAGCGCCCCTCGGGCGTCTCGTCCGCCAGCGAGGCCAGTTGTGCCGCATCGGCCAGCTCCTCGATGCCGACGCCGGGTGCGGGGATGAAGCGCGACGCCAGCCGATTGCCGAGCGTGATAGTGCCGGTCTTGTCGAGCAGCAGCACATCGATGTCGCCTGCGGCCTCGACCGCGCGGCCCGACGTTGCAATCACATTGGCCTGAATCATGCGGTCCATGCCCGCAATGCCGATTGCCGACAGCAGTCCACCGATCGTGGTCGGTATCAGGCACACCAGCAGTGCCACCAGCACGGTGATGGAGATGGGAGTGCCGTGACCGGCGGTCGAGACGCTGTAGAGCGAGAACGGCAGCAGCGTGGCGGTGGTCTTGAGAAAGATCAGCGTCAGGCCGGCAAGCAGAATCGCGAGCGCGATCTCGTTCGGCGTACGTGAACGCTTGGCATTCTCGACCATGGCGATCATGCGATCGAGAAACGCCTCGCCCGGATTGGCGCTGATGCGCACGTGCAGCGTATCCGACAGCAAGCGCGTGCCGCCGCTGACCGCGGAACGATCGCCGCCGGCTTCGCGTATCACCGGCGCCGATTCGCCCGTGATGGCGCTCTCATCGACCGAGGCGGTGCCGTGGATGACCTCGCCGTCGCCCGGAATGGTATCGCCGGCTTCGACCAGCACCACATCGCCGCGCCGCAGCGCGCTCGATGGCACCGTGGTATAGGGTTGATCGGTGCGGCCGTTCGGATAGCGTCGCGCCATGACGTCGCGCCGGCTGGCACGCAGTGCCGCGGCCTGTGCCTTGCCGCGTCCTTCAGCGAGGCTCTCGGCAAAATTGGCAAACAGCAGCGTGGCCCAGAGCCACAGCGCAATCGCGAGCACGAAGCCCGGCCGACCTTCCTGCGCCAGGCCGCCGCTCAGTTGTATGAGCCATAGCACCGTGATCAGTACGCTGCCGATCAATACCACGAACATGACCGGATTGCGCCACTGCACCCACGGCGCGAGTTTCCGGAACGAGTCCTTGATGGCCTCGCGCATCAGCAGGGGATCGAACAGCGGCCGCGCCAGTGCAACAGTGCTCATACCGTCTCAGCCTCAGTGCGCATGGAATTGCAGTTCCTCGACGATCGGTCCGAGCGCCAGCGCCGGAAAGAAGGCCAGGGCGCCGACCACGATCACGGTCGCGGCCAGCAGCACCACGAACAGCGGGGTATTGGTGGCCAGCGTGCCGGCACCTGCGGGCACGCGCTTCTTGGCCGCGAGGCTGCCTGCGATCGCGAGCACCGGCACCATGAGCCAGAAGCGCGAGGTCCACATGACGATGCCGAGCGTGGTGTTGTAGAACGGCGTATTCGCGGACAGGCCGGCAAAGGCGCTGCCATTGTTGTTCGAGGCCGAGGAATACGCATACAGGATCTCCGAGAAGCCGTGGGCGCCGGGATTGGCGACGCCCGCGCGCCCGGCGGCGAAGGCCACGGCCATGGCCGCGCCCACCAGCGAGAAGAACGGCGGGATCAGAATCACCAGCGAGGCCATCTTCATCTCGAACGATTCGAGCTTCTTGCCGAGATATTCCGGCGTGCGCCCGACCATGAGGCCGGCGATGAATACCGCGACTATCGCGAACACCAGCATGCCGTAGAGACCCGAGCCGACCCCGCCGAACACCACCTCGCCAAGCTGCATCAGCCACATCGGTACCAGACCGCCCAGCGGGGTGTAGGAATCGTGCATCGAGTCGACCGAGCCGTTGGAGGCCGCGGTGGTGGCGGCCGCCCAGAGGGCCGAGTCGGCCACGCCGAAGCGCATCTCCTTGCCTTCCATATTGCCGCCCGGCTGCTGCGATGAGGCCTGTTGCGCGACCAGCGCCGGATAGTCCGCATTGCCACGCGCCTCGGCCCAGGCCGCGAGGCCGAGCAGCGGTACGAACAACAGCAACATTGTCGCAAGCAGCGCCAGACCCTGCCGGACGTCGCCGACCATGAGGCCGAAGGTGTAGCAGAGTGCCGCGGGAATCAGCAGGATCGCGAGCACTTCGAGGAAATTGCTCAGCGGCGTCGGGTTTTCGAACGGGTGCGCGGAATTGGCATTGAAGAAGCCGCCGCCGTTGGTGCCGAGCTGTTTGATCGCGATCTGGCTGGCGGCCGGGCCGAGCGGAATGGTCTGCGAGTCGACCCGCGTCGGCTGTGTCTGCGGGTTGCCCTGTGCATCCTTGACCGCGTTGCCGGCGGCATCGGTGACCGGCATGTCGACCGTGATCGGGTTCGTGAGCGCGGCGCTCTGATAGGGCCTGAAGCTCTGTACCACTCCCTGCCCGACCAGTGCCAGTGCCAGGATCAGCGACAGCGGCAGCAACACATACAGCG
>DASYNV010000306.1:0-17602 GCA_036008365.1 Steroidobacteraceae bacterium
AGAGCACGATCTCGCGGTCGTGCGGCAGGTGCTTGAGTTGCTCGCCGACGTTCGCGATGGTCATCGACAGTGCGCCTGGCACCTGGCGCGGTTCGAGCGTGCGCGCCGTGGTGGAGCGCACGTCGACGATCACGGGCGCTGCTCCGGCTTCGATCAGCCGATAGAGCTCATCGACGCTGATGCGGGCCATGCGCAGGGCACGGAAAAACCGCCAGCGCTGCCACCACTTCAGTGCGATGTAACACGCGAGCAATGCGCCGGCCAGTCCCGCGACCAGCGAGACCACGTGCTCCATGTGCGGCAGTAGCTGCACGATCTGCGACTGCAGCAGCATCCCGGCACCGAGCGCAACGCCCACCCAGAGCATCGCGCTCACGCTGCTCAAGGCAATGAAACGGGCCCATCCCATTCCGGTCGCACCCGCGAGCGGTGGTGCGATGATCGCAAGTCCCGGCACGAACTTGGCGACCAGCAGTGCACCGGCTCCCCAGCGCTCGAACCGCAGCTGCGTCTGGCTCACGCAGGAGTCGGGATTGAGCGAAATACGGCACAGCAGCTTCATGACCCGGCTGCCGTAGCGACGACCGGCCAGGAACCAGCCGATATCGGGCAACAGGCAGGCGAGCGCGGCGCCCACGAACAGTTCGGCCCCCACCCAGGGATTGCCGGAAGCCACCGCGCCCGACAGGATCAGTGTCGGCATCGCCGGCACCGGCAGGCCGATCTGATCGAGCAGCACGTTGAGGATGACGATCGCGACGCCGAACTGAGCGGAAAAGGACAACAGCAGGATCTGCATGAGCGGTCAGGCGGCGCGGGGAAATTCCAGCAGGGCGCGGTGCACGAACTGTACACAGATCGAGCCCTCGCCGACCGCCGACGCGACCCGCTTGACGCTGCGCGAGCGCACGTCGCCGGCGGCAAACACGCCTGGCAGGCTGGTCTCCATCGCGTGCGGCGCGCGCGACAACGGCCACTGACGGCCGGCGAGATCCTGCGGTTCGAGATCCGGTCCGGTCTTGACGAAGCCATCGTCATCGAGTGCGACGCAGCCCTGGAGCCAGGGCGTGTTCGGCACCGCGCCGGTCATCACGAACATATGGCCGATCGCGCGCTGCTCGGCCTTGTTGTGCTCGCTGGAGTACCAATCGACTCGTTCGAGCTGTGCATCGCCCTCGATCGCGGTGATCTGCGTGCGGGGGTGCAACTCGATGTTGCGCGTCTCGTCGATGCGACGGATCAGGTAGTTCGACATGCTGTCAGCCAGCCCTTCGCCGCGCACGAGCAGATGCACGCGGCTGCAGGAGCCCGCCAGATACACCGCCGCCTGCCCTGCCGAGTTGCCGCCGCCGATGATCACGATTTCCTCGCCCTGGCAGAGCTGCGACTCCAGATGCGTGGCGGCGTAATACACGCCGGCGCCGAGGAAGCGCGCCATGTTGCCGATCTCGAGCGTCCGGTACTGCGCCCCGGATGCGATCAGTACGCTGCGCCCGCGCAGCGCGGTGCCGTCCTCGAGCTCGAGCGCATAGGGCCGCTGAGCGCAGCGCAAACCCACGGCCTGCGACGCCACGCTGAGTGCGGCACCGAACTTCTGCGCCTGCGACAGCGCCCGTCCCGCCAGCGCACGCCCGGTGATACCGGTCGGAAAACCCAGATAGTTCTCGATCCGCGAACTGGTACCCGCCTGGCCTCCAGGCGCCGTGGTCTCGACCACGCGTACGCTCAGACCTTCCGAGGCGGCATACACCGCCGCCGCGAGTCCGGCTGGGCCGGCGCCGACGATCAGCAGATCGTAGACCCGGCTGTCATCGAGCTGCGGGTTGAGCCCCAGACACTCGGCGATATCGTGATTGCTCGGATTGCGAAAGATCTGATCGCCTTTGCAGACCACCACCGGGATGTCGCGGGCCGTCACACGAAAGCGCTCGAACAGCGCCGCGACGTCGGGGTCGGATTCGACATCGATGTCGTGGAACGGCTGCGTATTGCGCGTCAGGAATTCGCGCAGCCGCAACGAATCGGCCGAGTGGCGCGAGCCGAGCAGCATCACCTCGCCACCGCCGCTCGAGATCAACGCCATGCGGCGCAGGATGAACGCGCGCATGAGCAGCTCGCTCAATTCAGCGTCGGTCTGCACCACGGCCCGGATCCGCTCGGATGCAATCGCCACCGCGGCGCCGCCCTGCCGCACGCGCAGGCACGCCTGTGCGTTGGTGCCGCGCAGCGTACTCATCTCACCGCTGAAATCGCCGGCGGTGAGCAGGTACTGCAGCTGGTCGCCGCTCGGGTGGCGCAGCAGGATCTCGACACTGCCCGCGAGCACGACGAATACATGAGTCTGGCGCGTGGCCGCCTCGACCAGCACCTGCCCGCCCTGCGTCTGGATGCGCTGGCCGTGTGCCGCGAGCCGCTCCATCTGCGCCTCGCTGAGCTTGGGGAACATCTGCTCGCGCCGTTGGCGCAGCAAATCACTTACCACAACCGCTCCGGCAGCCCGCTCAACCCAATTCCATGGCGATCTCGTCGACAAAGCACCAGCTCCAGCGCTCCCCCGGCTCCAGCGAGCTGATGATCGGATGATCCGTGGCATGGAAGTGCTTGGTAGCGTGACGATTCTTCGAATCGTCGCAGCAGCCGACGTGGCCGCAGGTCCGGCACAGGCGCAGGTGCACCCAGTCATCGCCGAGCTTGAGACACTCCTCGCAGCCGTCGCTGTTGCGTTGCGCGGTCTTGACGGAGATCAGGTGCTTGCAGCGTGCAGTCATGTGTTGCCTCTGGATAAACGCACGCTATCACTTGCCATCGGCGACCGCAAAATCACGGCGGCCCGTGGCACAATGACGCCATGAGCCGCCCGCACCCGTTCGAATTGACCGCACCGATTGACGTCACCGATCACGTGCTCGGCGAGGCGCACGCACCGGTCGAGTTGGTCGAATTCGGCGATTTCGAGTGCCCGAACTGCAAACAGGCAGCGCCGACGGTGAAGCTGCTGATGGATCGCTTCCCGGGCCGTATCCGCTTCGCCTTCCGGCATTTCCCGCTCGAGGAAGTGCATCCGCACGCGTTGCTTGCGGCGGAGGTATCCGAGGTCGCCGCCGCGCAGGGCAAATTCTGGCCCATGCACGACCTGCTGTTCGACAACCAGCTGCACCTCAAGGGTCCGAATCTGCGCGGCTACGCCGAGCGGCTGCAGCTCGACATGGCGCGCTATGCCGCCGAGCTCGACGACCACATCTATCTGCAGCGCATCCGCGAACATACGCAGACCGGTCGCAGCAGCGGCGCGCGCGGCACACCGACATTTTTCATCAACCGGCGCCTGCAGGACGTCTCGTTCGGCATGCACCTGCTGCACGACGCGGTCGAAGCGGCCGTGCGCCGCTGATCCCGGCTAGCGCGTCCAGGGCGCCGGCAGCTCTGACTCGATGCCGTAACGCTCAAGCGCTTGCGCGGCCAGCTGCCGCTCGATGTCCCCGCGCCGCCCCAGGGCATCGAGCACCGCAACCACGATATGCTGCCGATCGATCTCGAAGAAGCGTCGCAGCGCGGCGCGCGTGTCGCTGCGTCCGAAGCCATCGGTTCCCAGCACGGTGTAGTCCGCGGAGAGATAAGAAGCGATCAATTGCGGATACGCGCGCACATAGTCGCTGGCAGCCACAATCGGCGCAGCGCCCGCGAGGCATTGCTCGAGATGGGAGAGCTGTGGCGTCTGCAACGGATGCAGCCGGTTCCAGCGCGCCATCTGCGCCGCTTCGCGCGCCAGCTCGCTGTAGCTCGTCACGCTCCAGATCTCGCTCGATACGTTCCAGTCCTGCGCCAGCATCCCGGCCGCGGCAATGACTTCGCGCAGGATCGCGCCCGAGCCGAGCAGCCGCACCACCGCGCGCTCTTCGCCGGCGGCCACCTGCGCATGGCGGTAGAGACCGCGGATCACCTGCGCCGCGGCTTCCGGCGGCAGCGACGGTTGCGCGTAATTCTCGTTGGTGACCGTGACGTAGTAGAACACATCGTCGGCCTGCTGCATGATCGAACGCGCACCATGGTCGAGAATCACGGCCAGCTCGCCGGCGAATGCGGGGTCGTAGGCGCGGCAATTCGGAATGGCGGCAGCGGCGATGTGACTCGAGCCGTCCTGATGCTGCAATCCCTCCCCGCCCAGCGTGGTCCTGCCCGCGGTCGCGCCGATCAGGAAGCCGCGCGCGCGCTGATCGGCGGCGGCCCAGATCAGGTCCCCGACGCGCTGAAAACCGAACATCGAATAGAAGATGTAGAACGGCAGCATGCGCTCGCCGTGCACGCTGTAGGCGGTCGCGGCCGCGACCCATGAGGACAGCGCCCCGGCTTCGGTGATGCCCTCTTCCAGCAGCTGCCCGTCGCGCGCCTCCCGGTACGACAGCAGCGATCCGGCGTCTTCGGGCTCGTAGAGCTGGCCGGCCGGGGCGTAGATGCCGATCTGACGGAACAGGTTGGCCATGCCGAAGGTACGCGCCTCATCGGCCACAATCGGCACGATCCGCGGACCGAGCGTGCGATCGCGCAGCAGATTGCTGAACAGGCGCACCGCCGCCACCGTGGTCGACATCTCCTTGCCTTCGGCCTGGAGCGCAAATGCGGCGTAGCTCTCTATGCCCGGCACGCCGATCGCAGCGGCATCGGCGCGCCGCAGCGGCAGATAGCCGCCGAGCTCGGCGCGGCGCGCTCGCAGGTATTGCACTTCGTCACTGTCATCGGCCGGCCTGATGAAGGCCAGCGCGGCCACCTGCTCGTCGCTGAGCGGCAAATCGAAGCGATCGCGGAAATTGCGCAGCGTCGCATCATCGAGCTTCTTTTGCTGGTGCGATGTCATGCGCGACTCGCCCGCACCGCCCATGCCGTACCCCTTCTTGGTCTTTGCCAGGATGACCGTCGGTTGGCCACGATGCGCGCGAGCTGCCGCGAATGCCGCATACAGCTTGCGCATGTCGTGACCGCCGCGCCTGAGCGCATCGATCTCGGCCAGCGACATGTGAGCCACGAGCGCCTGCAGCTCGGGGTCGAGCTGGAAGAAGTGTGCCTGGTTATAGGCACCATCGTTGGCACCGAGCGTCTGGTACTGGCCGTCGGTGGTCTCGGCAAAGCGTCGCAGCAGCGCGTGATGGGTATCGCGTGCAAACAGCGGATCCCAATCCGAGCCCCAGAGCACCTTGATGACATTCCAGCCGGCGCCGGTGAACAGTCCCTCGAGCTCCTGGATGATCTGACCGTTGCCGCGCACGGGTCCGTCGAGGCGCTGCAGGTTGCAATTGATGATGAAGGTCAGGTTGTCGAGCTGCTCGCGTGCCGCAAGCGTCAGTGCGCCGATCGACTCGGGCTCATCCATCTCGCCATCACCGAATACGCCCCAGACGTGGCGCAACGAGCTGTCCGCCAGGTGGCGATGATCGAGATAGCGCATGAAGCGCGCCTGATAGATGGCGCTGATGGGCCCGATGCCCATCGAGCCGGTCGGGACCTGCCAGAACTGCGGCATCAGCCACGGATGCGGATAGGAGCACAGACCGCGGCCACCGACCTCCTGACGGAAATGGGCGAGCTGATCCTCGCTCAAGCGGCCCTCGAGAAACGCCCGTGCGTACACCCCCGGCGCCGAATGCGGTTGAAAGAACACCAGATCGCCGTCGTGGCGGCCATCAGCGTCCGCGCGAAAGAAGTGATTGAACCCGACTTCGAAGATCTCGGCGGCCGAGGCATAACTCGCCACGTGCCCGCCCAACTCGCCGTAGGCTTCGTTGGCACGCACCACCATGGCCAGCGCGTTCCAGCGCAGGATTGCCGTTATGCGCTCCTCGAGCGCGACATCGCCCGGATGAACCGCCTGTTGCTCGAGCCCAATGGTGTTGCGATACGACGAAAACGGCACTGCGTGCGTCAGAATATCGAGCTGACGCGCCTGTTCCTCGAGTTGCAACAATAGAAAGACACCGCGCGCCTTGCCGTGTCGCTTGACGACCGCCTCGAGCGCGTCGAGCCATTCACGCGTCTCCTCGGGATCGGCGTCCGATGTTTTCTGCGCGGGCGCGGGCATCGTGTCTCTCCATCGTCAACCAAAAGCACGAATGAACGATCAATACAGCGACATGAGAATGCCTAGCTTACGCTCCGGGCCTGGTTTGGTACCGGCAGGTCGTTGCGCTATCATTGAACTCATTCACTGCTCAACCGGAGTACTGCAATGAAGGTTAGGCAAACAACACTTCTCGCCGCTCTGTTGATGTCCGCCGGCGCGATCGCCGCGCCTGCTTTGAGCTCGGCAGCAGTCCTCGTCGATGTCGATGTGGCACCACCGGCGCCGCGCGTCGAGGTGCTGCCGGGGCCGCGCGCGGGGTACGCATGGGCGCCCGGCTACTGGGCCTGGCGCGGCCACCGCCACGTCTGGGTGCGCGGGCACTGGATACGCGAGCGGGTGGGTTATCACTGGGTTCCGGACGCCTGGGTAGCGGCGGGCCCCCGCTGGCACTACGCGCCCGGACACTGGGAGCGCTAGCCACGCTTCCGTCTGTCGTCGCCGTCTGACATAACGAACTGTCGAGTGGCGATTATCGAATAATGGGCGGGCGTTCAGCGAGGCTTAATCTTGAGCGCGTAACATATCGGTCACAGTAGATTCACGCCCACCGAGGCCGCCATGAACTCCAAAACCATACTCCACGGACTGCGAGCAGCTGCGCTGGCGCTGCTCGCAGGGCTGATTGTCTCGGCGCCCACGCCGGTCTACGCGGCCGGACACGGCAGCAGCGGCGGTGGCCACATCGGCGGCGGCGCGGCGGCGGCGCATGGCGGCTATGGCGGTCGCTACGGTGGCGCTTATCGCGGCGGCTACTACGGGGGACGCTATGGCTACGGCTGGCGCGGCGGGTATTGGGGCGGGGGCTGGGGCTGGTGGGGCTGGCCCGGCGCGCTATTTCTGGCCACGCTGCCCTTCTACTACTCGACGCTGTGGTGGGATGGCGTGCCGTATTACTACGCCTATGACAACTACTACATGTGGAGCAACTCGGCGAACGGCTATGTCTCGGTAACGCCGCCGCCGCAGATCGCCAATCAGGCCGCTCAGGGGGGACTGCCCTATCCAGCGGCGGCGCCGGGCGGCGGCGATCTGTTCGTCTACCCCAAGAATGGGCAGAGCGCCGAGCAGATCGCGCATGACCGGCAGGACTGCCAGGCTTGGGCAACCTCGCAGGCGGGTGCCGGCGGCAGCGACCACCTGCGCGCACAGACCGCCTGTCTCGAGGCGCGCGGCTACAGCGTGAGGTGAGGGCAGCGGCGCACGCGGGGCCCAAGGCGAGCGCGGTCCCGAAGCGAAAGATCGCGGTCCTGTTCGTCTGCATGGGCAACATCTGCCGTTCACCGACGGCAGAGGCGCTGTTTCGGCGACTCGCCCCGACACTCGCCCCGGAACTGCAGTTCGAGATCGACTCGGCGGGCACTCACGGTTACAACATCGGCGCGCCGCCGGATGAGCGCTCGCAGCGTGCCGCTCGCGGGCACGGCGTCGACATGTCCGATCTGCGCGCGCGGCGCCTGGTGCCGGACGATTTCGAACGTTTCGACTGGATCGTCTTCATGGACGAGAGCAATCGGCGTCACGCGCTGGCGTCGACGGGTCCGAACGGCCGCGCGCGGCTGGTGCGGCTGCTGGACTTCGCACCCGAGCAATCGTTGCGCGACGTGCCGGATCCCTACTACGGCGAAGCAGATGAATTCGCGCAGGTGGCGCGGCTGATCGATGCCGGCGTGCGCGGATTCATCGCCGCGCTGCGTACCCTCTAACTCGACGATCACCTCAGAGCTGGGCCTGGCTCTGCCGGCGTCCGCCCGGATCGTTAGCCGCGCGTGCGCCCGACTGCTTCGACTGCACGGCCTGCATCAGCTTGTCGAACGGCTGATTGAACTTCTCCACGCCCTCGTCTTCGAGCTGCTGGGTCACCGCGTCGATGTCGATGTCGAGTTTCGGCAGCGTCTCGAGCACCTCGCGTGCGCGTTCGAGCTGTTCGGTCAGCCGCGCCTGGGGATTGCCGTGGTCGCGATAGGCCAGCACCGTCTCCATCGGCATGGTGTCGACGGTATTCGGGCCGATCAGCGCCTCGACGTATTTGACGTCGCTGTAGCTCTTGTCCTTGGTGCTGGTGCTGGCCCACAACAGGCGCTGCACCTGTGCGCCCTTGGCCTTCAGCGTCGCGAAGCGCTCATGCGCAAACACGTGCTTGTGCATCTGATAGGCGAGCTTGGCGCTGGCGATCGCGGCCTCGCCGCGCAGCGACTTCGCTTGCGCGCCGCGCGCGTCGCCCTTGGCCGCGAGCTTGTCGAGCATCGGATCGATCAGGGCATCGATGCGGCTGATGAAGAAGCTCGCCACCGAGGCGACGTTCTTGATCGGATTCCCCTGTGCCACCCGCGCCTCGAGGCCGTCAAGATAGGCATCGATGACTTCCCGGTAGCGCTGCAGCGAGAACAGCAGCGTGACGTTGATGCTGATGCCCTCACTGATGAGCTGTTTGATGGCGCCGAGACCGGCGCGCGTACCCGGCACCTTGATGAAGACGTTGGGCCGGTTGAGCGACGCCCACAGCCGGCGTCCCTCGGCAACCGTACCGGCGGTGTCGTGGGCGAGATGCGGATTGACTTCGAGACTGACGAATCCGTCCTGTCCCTGGGTCGCATCGAATACGCGCCGGAACTCATCGGCGGCGCGACCCACGTCCTGCTGGCTGAGCTGCTCGTAGACCGCCACGGTATCGAGGCCGCGGCCGCTGAGCTCGAGAATCTCCTGATCGTAAGCGCTGCTCTGGGCGATGGCCTTTTCGAAGATCGCGGGATTGGAGGTCATTCCCGTCAGCGAATCCTGCGTGATCAGCGCACGCAGCTCGCCGCTGCTGAACAGGTCGCGATGAATGTAGTCGAGCCAAACCGATTGCCCCAGGGCCGCGAGACGATTCAACGGATTATTTGCCATGAGAGCCCCTTGGCCTACAGGCCGTGAGTGCAGACCGAGAGCTCAAGTATGGCACCGAAGCCCGCCTGCGTCGCGCCCGCAGGGCGACGCGTCACTCAATATTCAAACTGATAGCTCAGTCCGATGCTGCTGCCCGGATCGTTCTGCGGCGTCTCGCCCTGGACCGTGCCGCCGCCGGTGCCGACCGCGGTCTGGATCTTGAGACTCTTGGTCAGATCGATCTGCACCTGCGCCTGCGTGGTGCCGGTCGTGAATTGCTTCGCGCCCACGTAGACGCGGCTCGATATATAACGACCGGCTTCGATGGTGGCGCCCGTGCTGGTGCCCTGCGCCGAGGGTCCGCCGGCCGTAGGCGTGCCGCTGGTGCTGCCGCTGATGGCAAGCCTGTCCAGCCGCAACCTGCGCTGCACGGCGGTCAGCGGATGCAGACCGTTGCCGCCGATGCCGCTCATGGTCGCGAGCGCAGCAGCGATCTGCGCGATCTGCAGCGTCGAGAGCTGCGCGGGATCAGCGCCGAACAGCAGTCGCGACAGGATCTGGTCCTGCGGCTGCTCCGGCGAGCTGCTGAGCGTGATCACGGGCGAATCGGCATAGCCACCGACGTTGAGCGTGTAGGTAGCGCCGCCGCTGATGTTGGTGGCGGTGAAGTCGAGCGTCGGATCGATCTTCTTCTTGATGCCGGTGCCGTTGAAGCTCAGGCGACCGCTGGTAAATGTCAGGGTGGAACCGGCCAGATTGATGGTGCCGCTGCGCATGTCGAAACCGCCGCTGATGGTGGGCTCGGCCGCGGTACCGCCGACGTGCAGCGAGCCGCCGAGCTCGGAGTCGAGTCCGCGCCCGCGCACGAACACCGCCCGCGGCGCGTCGACCGTAAGGTTCAGCGCGATCAGGAAGTTGCTCGGCCGCGGCGGCTGGACCTGCTGACCGGGCTTGCGCACATCGAGCACCGCCACGTTCAGTGGCAGCGCGTTCGGAATGTTCAGATCGGCACGAATGATGTGCAGATTGCCCGCGGCTTCGAGCTTCTGCCGCAGCGGGCCGCTGAGCGTCAGATCCATGTCGATGTTGGCCGTGATCAGATCGCTGGCCAGCGGCCGCGCATTGTGCGCCTCGACTTTCACTGCGAGCGGCATGGCACCGGCGAGTCCGAGCGAGCCGCTGGCCGAGATCGTACCGGGCCCGGCGTGTGCGAGCAGATTCTGCAGCTTCAGCTGATCGCCATCGGCCGAGAGCGTGCCGCTGATCTCGGTCAGGTGCAGGCCGCGCGGATAATCCTGAATGTCCGCGTGGCTCAGCACCACGCTGCCGTGCGCCTGCGGATCGGCCAGAGTGCCGGCGACGACGGCATCGAGTCTGGCCTGCCCGAGCAGGCGCTGACCACGGGCTTCCAAAATCGGACTCAGCATCAGCAGGTCGACCGTGCCATTGGCCTTGAGTGCAATCGGCGCGGTGCGGTTGAGCGGCGTCTGTCCCGAGATGTGCAGCTGCAGCCGCTCGCCGGCGTCGGCTTCGACCGTGAGCTGCGCCACCGTCTCCTGCAATTGCGCCTCGAGGCTGACATTGCCCGCCGGCAGTCCGCGCACCGAGCCACTGCGGGCACGCAGCCCGCGGCCAATGACGCGCACCGTGCCGGTCGGCTGCGCGGCACTGCCATGCAGCTCGACATCGACATCGACCTGTCCCTCGGCCTGTAGATTCGGCAACCACGGGTGCAGCAGATCCGGGATCAGATTGTGCATCGAGGCGGTCAGATCGAGCGTCGGCGCAAGCCGGCCCTGCACCTGAAGGACGCTCGCGCCCACGCCCAAGCGCAGACGATCAACGCTCAAGCCATCCGCGAAGGACAGCACGGCGGGCGTCAACAGACGTGCCTCTTCGCCGCGATACTTGAGCTCGAGCGCGCTCACGCGCAGCTCGCGGCTCCCGGCATCGAGCGTCGCCGACGTGTTGATCTGCGAGCGCGTGCTCTCATCACCCTCGGTCGCGGCCGCGATCTGCAGTGCCACGGCATCGAGCGGCCCATTGATCTGCGCCCGCAGATTCGACGGCACATCCTTGATGAGCGTGCGCGTCGACAGCCGCAGCGCCAGCGTCGGGGTCGTCATCACCGAATCGATATTGCCCGAAAGATGCAGTACGGTGAGCTGCTGCGCCGGCACGCCCGCGTCTTTCGCCTCGACGCGCACCCTGGCCCGGCCGCCGGGTGCCGAGCCGTCGAAGTCCATGCGCGCGTCGAGGCTGCCTTGCAGGGGCCGGCCCAGAAGATTAGCCAGATCCTCGAGGTGCGGCAGGTTCAGTTCGAGCTCGCCGCCGGGCGCGCCGGTGCCGCCTGGCACCCGGATCTGACCCTGCGCCTGCAGGCTCTTCCAACTGCCGCGATCGATCTTCGCCTCGAGCGCGCCGTCGGCCTCGCCCCGGATACTCGCATCGAATACGATCGGCGACTGATCGAGCGTGCCCGTGAACGCCAGGTCCCCGATCGGGCGCTGCGGCAAATCGCGCGCGCGCAGCTTGAGGTGCAGTGCGCCGCTCTGCGTGCCGTTGATGCCGACCTGGCCGTCGACATCGGCAGTGAGATCGAGCCGCGGCGAACGTCCCTGCAACTCGCCCTGGGCACTGGCATTGCCGGTAAGCTTCGATGACAGCACTGCCAGATCGGGCAGCGACAGCTTCCAGTCGAGATTCATCGCGTCGCTGTCCAGGCGTCCGTGCAGCGCCGCCTGCGCACGCGCAGCGGTGAGCTGGGCACGCGCCACTGCGATGCCGCGCGGATCGAAATTCAGCGACGCATTGAACGTGCTGTTGGGTGCGAGCAGCCCGGCGAGCGGCGCGCGACCGCCGTTCACGGCCAAGGCGCCCGAGACCTGAAGACTGGTGGTGCCCGGGCTGGTATGCAGCTGCGCCTCGAGCGTGCCGCGGCCCGTGAGATCGAGCGAAACCAGCGCGGCCAGCGGCTTGAGCTCGTTGATCGTCGCCGCGAGCGTGGCGCTGCCATCGGCGCCGCCACCGCTCCAGCGCCCGCTGGCGCTCAGTAGCGCATGTGAGGCCGTGAGCTCGATGGGCCTTCCTGCCTGATCCAGATGCATCGTGGCGTGCGCCGAGACGGGCGTCGCCGCGAGCACCGCGCCCAACCGGCCCGGTAGCATCAACCCCATGACTCGCGCGTCGAGCGTCAGCGTACCGCCCTGCCCACTCAGGTGGGCCGAGAGCAGCGGCAACTGCACGCCGGGCACCACGACACCGGTGGCCTCCAGATCCGCCGTGGTCGTGGGCGCATTGATCGCGCCCTGCCATTGGCCGCTCAGATGCACTCGCTTCCAGGCAATCCCCGGGCGCGGCGACATCGCATCGGCGTCGAGCACGAGACTGAGCGCCGCCACCCCGCTGTGCGCGTCGAGCGTACCCTCGGCATTCGCCGTCAATGTGCCCGCTTTCAGGGCCAGCGTCGTCCTCACAGCCGCGCGCGGGCCCGACAGGGACAAATGAATCGACAGCGCGCCGATGTTTGGAACCTGCGCGAGATGCGCCAGCGGACCGTCGGCATCTTCCTGCAGATCGAGCTGAGCCGTCAGTTGCTGCGCATCGAACTGCGCCGAGGCGCGATAGATGGAAGGCACGGCATCCAACCGGCGCGCCTCGAGCTGCAACGAGGCCTGCTCGAGCGAGACCCAGACACCGCTGCCCTTCAATTCGAACGCGACCGCGCTGCCGGTCAGCGGCGCGCCCAGATCCGCGCGCTCGATCTCGAGTCGGTCGACGCGCACCTGCGGCCAATGGTGCGGACCGGACGGCTCATGGCTCGGATAGGCCGGCGCACGCGGCATATCGGCGCGCGCAGCCGACAGCAACGCCACATCGGCGCGATAGGACAGCAAGCCCCAAGGCGACCACTCGAGTTTCACCTCGTCGATCGACAGCCATAGTCCCTGCGGGTCGCGCAGCTCCAGGCGTTTGAGCTGCAGACGGCCGGGAAAGTGCCCGTCGAGGCCGATCAGCTGCACGCTGCCGTGCGTGAGATTGGCCGTGATACGCTCGATCCAGCCGCGACCGGTCGCGGTATTGGCGGTGACATAAACGCCCGCGGTCAGCAGCAGCGGCAGGGCGATCAACGCCAGCGCACTCCAGAACAGCACTCGCATCAGAACACCTGCCCCAATCCGACGTAGATCTCGACGAACGGATAGCCCCGACCGCCCGGATGCGCACCCGGAAAACCGACATCCAGCCGGATCGGACCGATCGGTGTGTAGTAGCGCAACCCGGTTCCAAAGCCGAGGCTGAGCGTACCCTGGAAGGGCCGCGTCGTTGCTGTGACCTCGCCCGCATCGACGAAAAACACGGCACCGAAATTCTGCCCGAAACGCTGGCGCAATTCGGCACCGACGGCCTCGATGGCCGTGCCGCCGATCGGATTGCGATCGAGGAAGACAGGACCCACACCCTGGTAGGGATAACCCCGGATCGTGAGGCTACCGCCGCCATAGAAGCGCTGGTCGGGCGGCAGGCTGAAGGAGTCGGCGCCGACCGCAAGGCCGCCGAGCGCGCGCAAGGCGATCACGCTGCGGCCGCGCTGCGTCCAGCCAAAGCGCTCGAGATCGAAATAGGTCGAGATCGTGCTCTGGATGATCACGAAGGTTGCGTCTGCCGCGGCGGTCGTGCTCCCGTTGGCTGTCACTGAATGCCCGGCACCGAGCGATTCGGTGGGCGTCACGGTGAGCGTCGCGCGTATGCCGTGCAGCGGATCAGCGAGCGGATTGGCGACTTCGGTACTGTCGTACTTGCCGCTGATGGGCAGCGACACCAGCGTGTAATAGAGGGGCCCCGGCTTGCAGTCCATTGTCAGCTGCTCCCCGGTCGGCGGTGGCGTTCCCGGTATCGGCACACAAGTGGCGGGCTCCTGTACGATGGTCTCCTCCTCGAGACCGAGCCCGACGCTGACGGTCCAGGCCGAAGACAGCTTGCGATTCAGTGACGCGCCAAGCGTGGTTGCGGTCTGCTGATACGCGATCAGATCCTGTTTGAGCGCCGCCGCGCTGAACTGCAGCGATTGATCGCGCGCCAGAAAATCAGGCTTGATGAGTTGCGCCGCAAAGTCGTAGCCGAGACCCGTGGTGGCATTGCCGCCGAGATTGATGGCGCTCGCCGTGAGGTTGAGCTGCTCGGCGTTACCGAACAGATTGCGGTTCGACCAGGTCGCGCCGGCGCTGCCGCCGAGATCGCTCGAGTAGGCGGCATTGAGCGTCACCGCGTGCAGCTTGCGCTCCTTGAGCTCGAAGGTGATCGGCAGGCGGCCCGCCGGATCGAGCTCGGTGGCCGGATGCACACTGACACCCGAGAACACACCCAGCGCCAGCAGATCGGTGCGCGCGCGCTCGATGCGGCTCGGGCTGTATTGCTCGCCCGAGTGCAGCAGCAGGCGCTTGCGGACGAATGCTTCATGCGTGCGCGTCATGCCGGTCAGCAGGATCGCGCCGATGTGCACCTGCGGACCGGCCTCGACCTTGAATTCGAGATCGAGCACCGGATCGCTGCGGTCTTCATAGGCGATCGGCTCTTCGACTTTGGCAAACGCGTGGCCTTCCTCTTCGAGCGTATTGAGCAGGCGCTCGCGCGCGGCGAGCACATTGGCCGCGACCGCCGGAGCGCCGGTCTCGAGCTGCATGGCACTGCGCGCGGCCGCGCTGATGTCGCCGTCGATCGTGATCTTCCGCAGCTGATAGAGCGGCCCGAGCTCGATGGTGACCTCGACTTTGGCGGTATGATCCTTTGGCAGCGCCGCGAGCGCATCCGCCAGCCTCGGATCATCGAGCGCCTTGCCGTCGATCGTGATCGTAAGTGCTCGCCGGTAGTAGCCGAAGCTCTCGATCACGGTGGCCAGCCGCTCGCCATCGTCCTGGGCGCGGCCGATCAGCGCAAACGGTCCCACCGGAGCACCCTTGCGCAGCGATTCGAGCTGCGAGCTGGCATGCAGCGCCGTGTCGAGCGCCGAATTGCCGGTATCGTGAATCGTCACCGTGTAAGACTGCGGGTCCGCGGCCTGCGCGCGGGCGGCGATCCAGAGGGCCAGAGTCAGCGCCCAGAGGCCCGGAGGCATTGGCCCGGACCAACGCCGACGGCGCTGCGAGTTCAAGTGATCTGCTCCTGCAATGCTGGCGCGGCGCTGCAGGTAGTATGCCGCAGCAACCCGCAGGACGGCTGTCGGACAACGGTGACAGCCGCCGAAGGCTGCGTAGAATTCGATCCTGCCAAGAATTGTAAAGCCTCCGCGCAGCGGGTCGGGATCTCCCGGACAATGCCGCCATGCAGACCACCGCCGACCCACCCGATGTGACCACCGATCCCGGCAGCAGTTCGGCGCCGATGTCGGTGCTGCTGGTTGACGACGATCGCGAGCTCTGCCGCATGCTGGCCGAGTATCTGAATCCCGAGGGCTTCAGGCTCACGACCGTGCACGACGGCGATGAGGCGCTGTACGCGCTCGGGCGCCATCACTTCGACCTGATGGTGCTCGACGTCATGCTGCCGAAACTCGGCGGCCTGGACGTGCTGCGGCAACTGCGCCCGAAAGATGCAACACCGGTGCTGATGCTCACGGCGCGCGGCGAGGACATCGACCGCGTGGTCGGACTCGAACTGGGCGCCGACGACTACCTGCCCAAACCCTTCAACCCGCGCGAGCTGGTGGCGCGCATGCGCGCGATCCTGCGCCGCAGCCTGGCGCTCGAGCCGCAGGCGGGGCGTCGCGACCGCATCGATGCGGGTCCTTTGAGCCTGCTGTTCTCGAGCCGCACGGCCAGCGCGCGCGGCCAGAGCATCCCGCTGACCGGCGCCGAGTTTCGCGTGCTCGAAGTGCTCATGCAGCAGCTCGGCATCGTGGTGTCGCGCGAGCAGCTCACGCGCCAGGTGCTGGGCCGGCGGCTGACACCCTACGATCGCAGCATCGATACGCATATCAGCAACATCCGGCGCAAGCTCGGCGCGGTGGCCGACGAGGTATCGATCGTCAATGTGCGGCGAACCGGCTACGTCTTGACCGTCGCCGATGCTCCCGTGCCCCGCTGAGCTTCGCGGTATGCGCAATCTGTACGTCCGCATCTTCGTCGCCTTCTGGATCGCGATGGTGCTGGCGCTGCTCTGCTCGGTGCTGGCAACCCTGTGGCTGGCCGATCAGCGCCTGCAGCGCGAGCAGACGCGGCAGGATCAGCTGGCGCGCGAAGCCTCGACCGTGCTGGCCGCGAGCGGCGTGCCGGGCCTGCGCGACTGGTTGGCGCAGCAGACCGCGCGCGCGGCTCCCGACCGGCTGTTCGTACTCGACAGCCACGGTAACGATCTACTCGGACGCCGTGTGCCGGAGTTCCTGCGTGCGCGTTTCGGACGCGGCGCCATCGCCGGGCGTGTGCCCGAGCTGCCGCCCGATACGCGCGACGTGCGCTGGCTGTCGCAGCTGGTCTCGCCGAACGATGAGACCTACGCGCTGTCGCTGCTGCGAACGCGGCGCAGTCCGCTCGGCGTATTTCGCTCCGCGCAAGTGCCGATCGTCACCGCCGTCGCAACGCTGCTGGTCAGCACGGTCGTGTGTTTCCTGCTGGCACGCTATCTGTCCGACCCGATCCGCCACCTGCGCGCCGCCACCCGCTCGATAGCCGCCGGCGATCTCGGCTTTCGGGTCTCGAGCCTGATGGGCAAGCGGCGCGATGAGCTGGCGATGCTGGCGCTCGATTTCGATCTGATGGCCGAGCGGCTGCGCGCGCTGCTGGCATCGCAGCGGGAACTGCTGCGCGATGTGTCGCACGAGTTGCGCTCGCCGCTGGCGCGGCTGCAGATCGCGCTCGGACTGGCGCGGCGGCCGAACGCCGATCTCGAGCAGGAATTCAATCGGATCGAGCGGGAGACCGCGCGCCTCGATGAGCTGATCGGCGAGATTCTGTCGCTCTCGCAGCTCGACGATCCGGCGCGCACGCTGCTCGTGGAAGCCGTCAATCTCGAGGAGCTGCTCGAGTCATTGGCTGACAACGCGCGCGTCGAAGCCGATCCGCGCTCCATTCGCGTGCAGCTCGATCCGGTGCTGCCGCTGAAGATCGAGGCGGACCGGGAGTTGTTGTTCCGTGCGCTGGAGAACGTGCTGCGCAACGCGGTGCGTTTCTCGCCGAACGGCACCACGATCGAAGTATCGGTCGAGCGCGCAGCCGACGGCGCCGTGCTGCGCATCCGCGATCACGGACCGGGTGTCCCGGCGGAGGCCCTCGATCGCATCTTCGAGCCGTTCTTCTGCGTCGCCCAGGCGCGCAATCGGGAATCGAGCGGCTACGGTATCGGGCTCGCGATCACTGCGCGCGTCGTGGCTCTGCACCAGGGCAGCGTGCATGCGCGCAATGCCGCCGCTGGCGGACTCGAGATCGAGATCAGACTGCCGCTGCGGCGGGTTGCAGCTTAGCCCAGGGCCTGCGTCAGGTCGGCGCGCAGATCCCCGACCGACTCGATGCCGATCGACAGCCGACAGAGCGTGTCGGTGATGCCCAACGCGGCGCGGGCCTCGCTCGGCACGCTGGCGTGGGTCATGATCGCCGGATGCTCGATCAGGCTCTCGACGCCGCCGAGCGATTC
>DASYNV010000307.1:0-2235 GCA_036008365.1 Steroidobacteraceae bacterium
GCACCTCATTGCGGCGTTGCACCTGCACGGTGATCGAGGTTCCGACGGCATCGTCCAGCACATTCGCGAGGCCGACAAACTCGTTCACGGGGCGATCGTCGATCCGCAGCAGAATGTCGCCGACCTCGAGCGCGCCCTGTGCCGGCGATCCGGGCAGAATCTGCGCGACCACCAGCATTCCGACCTGCTTCGGAAAGGCGGCGCGCACCGTGGCCTCGGTTTCCGCCGGGAGGCCGAGCCGCCGCAACTCGTCGAACGGTGTGTAATTGAACACGGTTTGCAACGTCCCGCGCGGCACCTTCTGATTCTGTTCGATGTAGCGCAGTGCGCGTACCACGCGATCGAGCGGCAGGTAGAAGCTCGACGCCGCGCCGGTGGCAGCACCCGCATTCAGCGCGACTGCGCGCCCGCGAATGTCGATGACCGGAGAGCCGGACGAGCCTCCCGAGGTGCTCGATGCGGCCTCGTAGTAAAACGTGTTGAAGTCGTTGTATCTGGCGGCCCCATACACCGGAGCCTGGCGGTCGAGCCGGGCGATCGTGCCCGACAGAAAAGCGAGCTGCTCGCCCGCGTCGTTCCCAACCACGCGAATCTCGGTCCCGACTTGCGCACCCGCGGGGAAGAGCGGGATCTGCTGCGGCGTGATGAATCGAAGCTTGGACGGGTCGTACCGGTAGATTCCAAAGTCGTGGACCGGGTCGCGATAGACGGGGTACAACTGGACCTCTTCGCGGTCGAGGAAGACGCCTTGTGCCGTAACGGGCCCGGGTGTCACGACGTGCCGGTTGGTCAAAATCAGACCACGTTTGGCATCGACGACGAAACCCGTGGCTTGCAGAGATGCGTTGATCTCCGTATCGAAGCTGCGCGCAAGATCGACTTGGATCGCAACGACGCCGCGGGAAATTCGCTCGAGCGTACGCGCCCACTCGGGCCGATCCTCTCGATCGGCAGAGCCGGCCATGTGTTCCGTTGCCGGGAAAGACACGGGTGCGGGCGCCGCAGCAATGCTCTCCAAGGGCGCATCTGCCGCCGAGATGGCCACGAAGAGCAGCGGAGCGATCGCACGATGCAAATGATTGATCATGGCTCGAGATATACGCGACGCTTGTGCATCCCACTCGCGTCCGCGCATTTTCCAGTGTTTGGTAGATTCACGCAATGCGCAAAAAAATCATTGCGCACTGCGCGAGAAATCATTGCGCACTGCGGAACCAAGCGGAAGTTGGAACGCCGGCATGTGTATCAACTTTGAAACTATTGATGTTTCTGTGAACTTCGAGCATGCACGTGCAAAGTATCTGTGATAGCTTTTGTCTATTGCGTCGCGAAAAGCGGCGATAGTCGGACCAGTGCACTAATAAATAATTGGCTCGCGGACGCGGGAGTGGAGAGACCAATTTGGCACGGAACGTCCTTATCCTTCAGGCGGCGGACTCGACGGTCGAGCTAGCGCGATTGCTCGTTGCTGAACAATGGCAATTGCGGCGCGCCCCCCATCCTGATCAGATCGCGACCACGGTCAACGGTTGGAGCTGCCAGGTTGGAATCGGGGTGTTCGATGACTCCTTGCAGTACTCTCCCAATGAATTCGCCGACATCATTGGGGACTCGGCGATGGAGTGGATCGCAATCATTCCGGCCAGCAGCGCGGCCGACCGTTCCATTGCTCGGGCGCTCTCATCGAGCTTCTTCGACTACCATACTCTGCCGGTCGATCCAAGACGCCTGTTGTATTGTCTGGGCCACGCGCATGGCAAAGCGCTTCTGCGCCGGACCGGGCGTGCACCGGCTGAGCGTCTCGAGGGTCGGTTCGGCATGGTCGGTGGCAGCCGGCCAATGCTCGATCTCTACGGCGTGATCGAAAAGATCATGCGGGCACGCGCACCCGTCCTCATCACCGGCGAGAGCGGTGTCGGCAAGGAACTGGCGGCGCTCGCCGTGCACCGCGGTTCGGCCACGCGCGGCGGACCCTTCGTTACCGTCAACTGTGGAGCGATGCCGGAGTCCTTGATAGAGAGCCTGCTGTTCGGCCACGAGAAAGGCGCTTTCACGGGGGCTCATGACAAACAAATCGGCAGTATCGAAGCTGCAAACGGCGGTACGATCTTCTTCGACGAAATAGGCGACTTGCCGCTCGGTTCCCAGGCGAGCTTGCTGCGTTTTCTGCAGGAGTCGACCGTGGTCAGGGTGGGTTCCACCCGGATGATGCACATCGATGCGCGCATCGTTGCG
>DASYNV010000308.1:0-4913 GCA_036008365.1 Steroidobacteraceae bacterium
GTGGCCGTGCGCAACGCCGGCAGCGCGATCGGCGGCTGCCCCCGGCGCGGCACGATCGGATCGTGCGCCGCCGCCACCACCAGCAGCTCATCCTCGAGCCATGGCCGCACCACCAATTCGGATTCATGGCACGGTCCCTCGATCAGTCCGAGGTCGAGCTCGAACGCGGCGACCTGGCGCGCCACGGCTTCAGTGTTGGCGATGGTGACCTGAAGCTGCAGATTTTGCCGCGCCGCAGGCGGCAGACTGGCGCGAAACGCGGCCACTACGTCCGGCAGCAGGTAGTTGCCGATCGTGGTGCTGGCGCCGATCCGCAGCGGGCCGATCTGCGCCTCGCGATCCCGCGACCAGCGCTCGATCGATTCCGCCCCATCGAGCAGCGCCCGGGCCTGCGGTAACAGCGCGCGGCCATTGTCGTTGAGCTGCAGACGCTTGCCGATGCGCTCGAACAGCGGCAAATCCAGCAGGTGTTCGAGTTCGAGCAGCGCCGCGCTGGTCGCCGACTGCGACAGCGCGATGGCCTCGGCGGCGGCGGCCGTAGTGCCGCTCTCGGCCACGCCACAGAAGATCTGCAGTTGACGCAGGCTCAGGCGGAATCCGGGCATGAATGGAGCCGTTATCTAACCTATCTGATAGGTTGATCTTACGATAATAAATCATTGGATTGCTTTATTTCTGCCGCGTACAGTGGCCTCATGCACCATCTCCGACTGCTGCCTGGCCTCGCATTGACCGCCGCACTCGCCGCCGCCGGTATGACGCTCGGTGGGGTCGACTGGTTTATGTCGCATGGCCTCAGCGCCCTCACGCTTGCGATCGTGCTCGGCATCACCATCGGTAATTCGATCTACCCGCGGCTCGCCGCCCGCAGCGGCAGTGGCGTCGCCTTCTCCAAGCAGACGCTGCTGCGTGCCGGCGTCGTGCTCTATGGGCTGCGGTTGACCCTGCACGACATCGGCCACGTCGGCGTCGCCGGCGTACTGATCGACGCGCTCGTGCTGCTGACGACCTTCGGACTGGCCCAGGTACTCGGGCGGATGATCGGACTCGATCGCACGTCCTCGACACTGATCGGCGCCGGCAGCGCCATTTGCGGCGCCGCGGCCGTCATGGCCACGGAACCGGTGGTCCGCGCCCGGCCGGAGCAGGTCACGATGGCGGTCTCGACCGTGGTGGTATTTGGCACTCTGTCGATGTTTCTTTACCCGTTTCTCTACCGCCTGAACCTGCATTGGCCGCTGCTGCCCGCAGGCGCCGACGCCTTTGGCATTTACGCCGGCTCGACCATCCACGAAGTCGCGCAGGTCGTCGCCGCGGGCCGCTCGGTCAGCATCGATTCGGCCAATACCGCGGTCATCACCAAGCTCGTGCGGGTCATGATGCTGGCTCCCTTTCTGATTGCATTGTCGGCCTGGTTGCTGCGCGCGAATCCCGCGACGCAAACCTCGCCATCTGGCACACCGCGCAACCTGCCGGTGCCCTGGTTCGCATTCGGATTCATCGCGATCGTGTTGTTCAATTCGCTTAGCCTGCTGCCGTTGCGCGTGGTCAGCGTGGCCATCCAAGTCGATACGCTGCTGCTCGCGATGGCGATGGCGGCACTGGGCCTTTCGACCCAGATTCGCGCGCTGCGTCAGGCCGGCATCAAGCCGCTGCTGCTCGGCAGCCTGCTGTTCGTGTGGCTGATCGTTGGCGGCGGATCGATCAATCGGCTCGTGACCGGCTGGCTCGGCTGAGGCGAACTCGGTACGATTCGGAGCGTGACGAGCACGCACGCGCTGGCCGCAGCGCCATTGCTGATCTGGCTATACCTGCTGTGGTGTCGCGGAAGGTTCTGGCGCCTGTCGCAGCGGCTGCCCGCGCCGCCCGACGATGTACCGCAGAGAAAAATCGCCGTCGTCATCCCGGCGCGGGATGAAGCGGCGCTCATCGGCGATTCCATCGGCTCGCTGCTGCAGCAGAACTATCGCGGCCGGATCGATCTCATCGTCGTCGACGACGGCAGCACCGACGACACCACCGAGGTGGCGATGCGGGCCGCGGCCGGGATCGGCGCTGCGGCACGGCTCACGGTGCTGCGCGGGGCGCCACTCGCGGCCGGCTGGAGCGGCAAGCTGTGGGCCATGTCACAGGGCATCGAGGCGGCATCGGGCCTGAATCCCGATTACCTGCTCCTGACCGACGCCGACATCCACCACGAGCCGGACGCCGTGGCCGCGCTGGTGGCAAAGGCCGAAGCCGCGCAATGCGATCTGGTCTCGTGCATGGTCGAGCTCAGAGCACAGACCCTTGCAGAGCGCGCCCTGGTGCCTGCCTTCGTGTTCTTCTTCTTCATGCTGTATCCGCCGGACTGGATCGCATCACGGCGCAATCGAACCGCGGGCGCAGCCGGCGGCTGCATGCTGATGCGGCTGCGGGCGCTCGCGGCGATCGGCGGCCTCGAGAGCATCCGTTCCGAGCTGATCGATGATTGCGCGCTGGCGCGCGCCACCAAGGCAGCCGGCGGCAGCATCTGGTTGGGGCTGACCCGCAGCGCGCGCAGCACGCGCCCGTATGGCTCGTTCGCGGCGGTCGGCCGCATGATTTCACGCACCGCGTTCAATCAGCTGCGCCATTCCTATCTGTTGCTTGCCGCAACGCTGGCCGGCCTCTGCATCACCTACGTGCTGCCGCCGGCATTGCTGCTGTCGGGCGATCAGGTGTCGATCGCGTGCGGCGCAGGCGCCTGGGCGCTCATGAGCATCGCCTACGCGCCGATCGTGCGCTTCTATCGGCTGAGCGCGGTCTGGACGTTGACTCTGCCGGCCGTGGCCGTGTTCTATGCCGCCGCCACGTTGCATTCGGCCATGCGATACGCCCTGCGCCGCGGCGGCCATTGGAAGGGCCGCGTCCAGGACCTCTGAGATCCTCGCCATTTTCAGGAGACAGCAGTCTCCGGAATGGCCGGCAGGATCATCGTCGGCGCATCGTCCAGTTCGTCTCGAAACGCCTGCCTGGCCGACTCATCCATCGGCTCCAGCACCTGCTCGCACAGACGCTGTATCGCCTGCTCGGCGTCGACCGGCGCGCAGAACACATTGCCCTGTGCATAGCCGCAGCCGATCCGCTCGAGCGTCGCTACGGCGTCGCTGGTCTCGACCACTTCCGCGATGGTCTTGAGTCCGAGGGTGGCTGCGATCTGGGCGATTGCGCGTACCAGCGTCGAATGTCCCTGGGCCAGGCCCGGACTCGCGTCAAACGGACCATCGATCTTGATGTAATCGAAGGGAAACAGTTGCAGATGGCTCAGCGATGAGTAGCCGGTGCCGAAGTCATCGAGCATCAGCTCGATGCCCATCGCGTGCAACCGGTCGAGCGCATCGCGCGCGGCGCCGGCGTTGCTGATCAGGCCACTCTCGGTGAGCTCGAACTTCAGGGCCGCAGCGGGAGTTCCGGTCAGGTTGAGCGCGTGATCGACGTGGGCGCCCAGATCCGGATCCAGCAGCGCCGCGGGCGATAGATTGATGCTGATGTAGAACGCACGTCCGGGTGGCAGCCGCAGGCGCCACTGCCGGCTGAGCTCGCAGGATCGTGCGATGATCCAGTGCGTAATCGGCACGATCAGACCCGCCTCCTCGGCCAGACCCAGAAAGTGAGCCGGTGTCAGCAGGCCGTGGACCGGGTGCAGCCAGCGCAGCAGAGCTTCCACGCCGACCACGCGCCGGGAACGCAGATCGACGATGGGCTGGAACAGCAACCGGAACTCATTGCGCTCGAGCGCCAGCTGCAGATCGGCCTCGACACTCACGAGCTCCACCAGGTTGGCCTGCATCGAAGCGCCGTAGAGGGCAAAGCTCGCGCCGCCGCCGCGGCTGCGTGCGGTCGAGAGCGCGATGTCCGCCTCGCGCATGACCTCCTCGGTCCGCCTCAACCCGGAGTCGATGAAGCTGGCGCCGATGCTCGCGGCCACCATGACGCGATGGCGGCGCAACTCGATCGGTGCCTGCAGCGCCAGTTGCAGCGCCCTGGCGGCATCGGGCGCCGCGGCGGCGTCCGCTGCGTCGGGCAGCAGCAGCGCCAGTTCCTCTTCCGACCAGCGCGCCAGCGCGTGTTCCTGCGCCGCCAGCACCTGGCCGAATTCCCGCGTGATCTGCAGCATCAATTCGTCGCCGGCCGTGTGCCCCAGCGTGTCGGTGACGACCTTGAAGCGATCGATCGCGATCAGCAGCACCGCAAGCGAGCGTTCCGGTCGGCCGCGCAGTTCGCGCAATGCGCGGTCGAGCTTGCCAAGAAAGAATTGCCGGTTCGGCAGTCCGGTGAACGAATCGTGGAAGTGCGCGTAGTCGAAGCTCTTCTGCAGTTGATCGCGCCGCTCGATCTCCTGCGCCAGCCGCCGGTGCGCATCCTGCAGTCGCCGTCGCGATACCGCCAGCGCCGAGCGCAGTTGCAGGAAATGGCGCGCGCCGTCGCGTACACCCAGTGCGACCAACCACGTCACCAGAATCAGCAGACTGACGTCCACCGCCAGCGCGCTGGCCGGAAACCATCCGGTGCGCGGCCGCATCGCGAGCGACCAGGTAGCGCGCGGCGCGCCGTCGACTGAATTCCCCGGCAGTGCGATCGGGCTGGCGACCGGATCCGCGAGCGGCGCCGCCGCGGAGCCGGTAAAGATCACGGTTCGTCCGGCCGTATCGATGCGCGACAGCTGGAAGTCGTACCCGGCGCGCGTGACCCGATCGAGCTGCGCGGCCACCAGCAGCTCGCTCAAGTCGCGATACACCACGCTCCATCCAATCGGCACCGAGCCGCCGTTGCCCCGCGGCAGCCGCAGTGGCGCCCGCAACGCCACCAACCAGTGGCTGCCTTCGCGCAGCGGTCCGAGCATGTACGCGCTCGAGTCCGACGCCGCCTCGCCCCAGGCAGTGGCGATATCG
>DASYNV010000309.1:0-5531 GCA_036008365.1 Steroidobacteraceae bacterium
ACGTCGCGGCCGAGCTGATCGGTGCCGAACCAGTGGCTCAGCGATGGCGGTGCAAGTGTCGACAGCAGGTCGTCGGCGTAGGGGTCGAGCGGCGTCAGGTGGCGACCGAACAGCGCGCAGACGATCCAGAAGATCAGGATCACCGCGCCGGTCAGCAGCGTGCGTGAGCGCAGCGCGGCGCCCAGGGCGTCTGCCGCCGCCGAAGCGCCCGCGCCTGGGCTCACTGGCGTCCCGACCGGATGCGTGGATTGAGCGCCGAGCTCGCCAGGTCCGCCAGCAGCGACGCCAGCGCGTAGATGGCGCCGATGGTCAGCACGCCGGCCTCGAGCATCGGGAAATCCTTGGCCTTTGCGGCAGAATAGATCAATCCGCCCATGCCTCGGAAATGGAACAGCGCTTCGACCACGACCAGGCCGCCCGCCAGATAGCCGATCAGGCTGGCCGTGATCGTGATGGTCGGCAGCAGCGCGTTGCGCAGCACGTGCCGCCGCAGCACCGTGCGCCACGGCAGGCCCTTGAGTACCGCGGTGCGGGTGTAGTCGGCGTTCAGTGCCTCGATGGTGCCGACGCGCGCGACCCGCGCGATGTAACCGAAGTAGATCAGCACCGGCGGCAGCGCCGGCAATATCAGGTAGCGGATCTGTGTCAGCGCTCCCGCGCCCTCCGGCCAATCGGCCGACATCGGCAGCCAGCGCAACCAGACGCCAAAGATCAGGATCAGCACGATCGAGGCGATGAACTCGGGCACGATGCCGAGTGATTGACCAATCATCACGATGCTGCGATCAGGCAGCGTACCGGCGCGCAGCGCGGCGAATACTCCGCCCACGATGCCGAGCGGCACCACCAGCACGAACGCCAGCGCCGCGAGCTTGAGCGAGTTGACGAGGGCCTCGGCGATGAACGGCGCCACCGGCGCGCGGAACGTGAACGAGCGGCCCAGGTCGCCGCCGATGAAGTGCGTGATCCAGTCCCAGTACTGAATGAACAGCGGCCGGTCGACGCCCATCTGATGATTGAAGGCGGCGACCGAGCGGGCGTCGGCCAGGGGACCCAGCACCGCGCGGCCGACATCGCCCGGGAGCAGCTGACCCCCCAGGAACACGAAGATCGACAGGATGGCGAGCGTGATGAGGGACAGCAGCGCCCGCTTCAGCAGGAATTTCAGCATCACGTTGCCGGCAGTATAGGCGCCCAGGATGGCGCAATAACAGGCTATTCTAGGCATCAATAGGAGCACGGAGTCTTGTTTCAACCCCGACTGGAAATGCGCCACCTGCGCATGCTGCAGGCCATGGCGCGCACCGGCAGCGTCACGCGCGCTGCGGCCATGCTCGGACTCACGCAATCGGCGTTGAGTCATCAGATCCGCGAGGCCGAGCGACGGCTCGGGCTGGATCTGTTCATTCAGCGCGATAAACGCATGCAGATGACGCCGATCGCCCTGACCTTGAGCGAAGAAGCCGGCCGCATTCTGGCGCAGCTCGAGCGGCTGGAGCAGCAGATCGCGCGCGACCGCGGCGTGATGCGTCACATCGTGCGCATCGGCTGCGGCGCCTACAGCGGCTATCGCTGGCTGCCGCGGTTCCTCAAGGTGTTTCAGCAGCACGCGGCCGACATCGACATCGAGGTCGTGGCGGATGCCACGCAGCGGCCGCTGCAGGCGCTGCAGGATCGCGACATCGACGTTGCGGTGAGCTCGGGTACGCCGGATAAATCCACCACGCGTTCGCTGCGGTTGTTCCGCGACGAGCTGGTGCTGATCATGGCGCCAAGCCATCCGCTCGCCGGCAAGGAGGTGATCGTCGCGCAGGATCTGTCGGATCAGGTCTACATTTCGTACAGCGCCATCGCCGAGAAGGGCCACGAGTACGAGCGCTTCATGAAGCCGGCGCAGGTGTCCTATCGCAGCATGCTCAGGGTCGAGCTGACCGAAGCCATCGTCGAGCTCGTGATCGGCGGGTTCGGCATCAGCATCCTGTCACGCTGGGCGGTGAATCACTACCTGCAATCCGGCGCGCTCGCCTCGGCGCGCGTGACCCGCAAGGGGCTGCACGTGGACTGGTATGCCGCCACGCGCAAATCCGAGCCGGATGACGGCGGTGCCTGGCGCATGGCGACCGCCCTGAAGAACTGGTGCGAGCAGGACCGGTACGGCTTCGCGCACGAGCTGCCGCCGAGCCCTGACGGACTCGCATAGGACTGCTAGCATCCGCGCATGTTCATCACGGCGCGGCGCAGCGCGGACCAGCTGAACCTCGAGCTGCAGGGCGATTGGCGCGCCACCGAAATTCACGCAATCGAAGCCGAGCTGCGCGCGATCGATTTCGCCGGAGCCACCCGGGCAACGCTCGCCACCGGCAGCGCCAAACTCGATATCTCGGGCGCCTGGCTGCTGCGCGATTTTCTCGAGCGCGCGCGCGCGGCCGGACTCGACCCGCGCTTCGACGGTGATGCGCCCTCGGCGCTGACGCTGGTCGAGCGCACCTATTCGGGCGAGACCCCGGCGCCCGTCAGCGACCATGAGTGGCTCAATCCGGAACGTGCCGTCGAAGGCATCGGACGGCGCGCGGTCGACGGCTGGCAGAATTTCCTGTCCGGTCTCGAGTTCGCGGGCCGCGTCTGCGTGAGTCTGATGCGGGCGCTCGTGAGCCTGCGCCGCCTGCGTCCGATCGCGATCGCGCGCCACATCCACGACACCGGCATCACGGCGATTCCGATCGTGTCGCTGGTCGGCTTTCTGATCAGCGTGATCCTGGCCTACATGGGCGCACAGGAGCTCGGCAAGTTTGGCGCCAATATTTTCGTGGTCGACCTGGTGACCGTGGGCGTGCTGCGCGAGCTCGGCGTGCTGCTGACCGCCATCATCGTTGCCGGCCGCTCGGGCAGCGCGTTCGCGGCCGAGATCGGCGCCATGCAGCTCAACGAGGAGGTCGACGCGCTCAACGCCATCGGTGTCGATCCGATCGAAGCGCTGGTGGTGCCGCGCATCGTCGCGATGCTGGTCGTGTTGCCGCTCCTGACCATCGCCGCGGACCTCGTCGGCCTGGTAGGCGGCGGCCTGTTGTGCCACCAGCTGCTCGACATGCCGATGCTGCAGTACCTGAACCGGGTGCAGAGCGCGATCGCCGCAACCACGTTCTGGGTCGGTCTGATCAAGGCGCCGGTGTTCGCGGTACTGATCGCGGGGGCCGGCTGCGCCTGCGGCATGCGCGTGCGCGGCTCATCGCGCGAACTCGGCCGCCTGACCACGATGGCCGTGGTCGTGTCGATCTTCACCGTGCTGGTGGCGGATGCGCTGTTCGCGGTGGTTTTCATGAAGCTCGACATCTGATGGCGGCGCTGCTGGAAGTCGACGGCATCGTGACCCGTTTCGGCGCCCAGACCGTGCACGCCGGACTCGACATGCGGGTCGAGCGGGGCGAGGTGTTCGGCATCATCGGCGGCTCCGGCGCCGGCAAATCGGTGCTGCTGCGAACCATTCTGGGCCTGCGGCGCCCCAACGCCGGCCGCGTGCGCTTCCTGGGCCGCGATCTGCATCAGTTGAGCGCGCCCGAGCTGTACCAGCTCAAGGCCAGCTACGGCGTGACCTTCCAGGAGGGCGCGCTGTTCAGTGCGCTGACCGTACAGCAGAACATCCAGCTGCCGATGATCGAACACCTCGAGCTCTCGCGACGCACGCTCGATGAGCTGGCGCTGCTCAAGCTACGGTTGGTGGGCCTGCCGCTCGATGCTGCCCTGAAGTACCCGTCGCAGCTCTCTGGTGGCATGATCAAGCGCGCGGCACTGGCGCGGGCGCTGGCGCTGGATCCGCTGCTGCTGTTCCTCGACGAGCCGACCACCGGTCTCGATCCGATCAGCGCCGCGGCCTTCGATGAGCTGTTGATTTACCTTCAGCGCCAGTTGAAGCTCACGGTAGTGATGATCACGCACGATCTCGACACGATCTTCCGGACCTGCAGCCGGGTCGGCGTAATCGTCGACGGCCGCATGATCAGCGATACGCTGAGCGGCATCGTCAACAACCCGAATCCCTGGATCCAGGCCTACTTCGGTGGCGACCGCGCGCGTGCGCGCGCAGGCGGATTTCATGGAACGTGAGGCCAACTACGTCGCGGTCGGCGTGTTCGTGCTGCTGCTGCTGGTCATGGGGGTGCTGTTCCTGTACTGGTACGCCGACAGCCGTGATCATCGCGATTTCGTGCGCTACGAGATCTACTTCGACGGCACGGTCAGCGGGCTCACCGAAGGCGGCCCGGTGCGCTACCTCGGGGTCGAAGTCGGACGCGTGCAGCGTATCCGCATCGACCCGCGCGCGGACAATCGCGTGCAGGTCGTGGCCGACATCGACTCGACCACGCCGGTGTCGGACCGTACCCTGGCGCAGCTGTCGCTGCAGGGGGTGACCGGACTGCTCTATATCGATCTGCAGCAGCAGCGCGCGGACGACTACCGGCGGGTGCTGGCGGCGGTGCCGAGCGAGCGCTATCCCGTGATCCGCTCGGTGCACTCGGACTTCGATCAGTTCCTGAGCAGCCTGCCGAGCCTGGCCGCGCGACTGAACGACCTGTTCGACCGAACCTCGCGCCTGCTCTCCGACGGCAATATCCGCGCCGTCGCGCGCCTGATCGACAATATCGACCAGGCCGCCGCCGGGCTGCCGCGCAGCGCCCGCAATATCGATCAGCTGGTGGACACGCTGCGCGAGACCAGCCTGTCGGCACAGCGGCTGATCGAGGATCTGCATGGCACCACGAGCACCGCGAGCATCGACTTCCTGGCAGCGGTGCAGCGGCTGCGCACCACCAGCGATAATCTTGTGAGCACCAGCAGTTCGCTGAACACCTTCGCCGCCGAGAACCGCGCGCAGCTCACGAGCTTCGTATCGGACGGGCTGCCGCAGTTCGAGGGGTTGCTGCGCGACAGCCGCTCGGCCGTGCAGCAGATCGACGATCTGTCGCGCGCGCTGAATGAAAATCCATCCCGGCTGATCTATCAGCCGCCCGCCAGCGGCGTGACGATTCCGCCATGAGCATCCGTCGCCGGATCCCGCCGCTGCTGTTGACGTTGCCGGCACTGCTGGCTCTGCCGGCTTGCTTCAGTAGCCTGAACAGCAAGGCGCCGGCGCAGCAGCGCTACGTGCTGCAGCCGCCACCTTCGGTACCATCCCCCGCGGCGACTGCCACGGCTGCCGCGGGCGCGCTGCAGGTATTGCGGCCCACTGCAGCGCCGGGGCTCGCCGGGGAGGGCATCGCGGTGCTGCGATCCGGGGCGCGGCTCGATTTCTACAGCAACGCCCGCTGGGCGGCCAATGCGCCCGCGGCACTGCAGAGCCTGGTCATCGATGCTCTGCGCGACACGGGTCGCTTCGCCACGGTCGAAGCAGAGGGCGGTCCATTCGCCTCGCAGTTCCTGCTGAGCCTCGATCTCACGCACTTCGAGGCGCGCTACGCCGGCGACGGGCCGCCGACGGTCGGCGTCGCGGTGGTCGCGAGCTTAGGCAGGCGCAGCGATCGCAGTGTGATCGCAAG
>DASYNV010000310.1:0-1555 GCA_036008365.1 Steroidobacteraceae bacterium
GCGGAGTCTTCCTGATGGCGCCGGCGCTGTACGTCGAGGGACTGCCGCCGCTGCGCGAACGCCTGCTCGACTGCCCGGCGGCCGTCGTGCACGGCTGGCAGGATGACACTGTTCCCGTCGAGCACAGCATCCGCTTCGCGCGCGACTACCGGGCCTCGCTGCACCTGCTCGATAGCGATCACCAGCTGCACGATCAACTGCGATTCATCAAGTACCTGTTCGAATACTTCCTGATCGGCCTCGACCTGCCGGCCGAGCACTGACGGGCCATGCAAGGGGTCTTGAGCCGGGTGCTTGCGCTAGGGGTGCGGGCGACACTGCGCCCGGAAGACGCCGCCGCGCGCATCGGTGCCAAGACCATACCGGTCTGCTATGTGCTCGAGCAGCGCAGCCACGTCGATCTCGCCGTGCTCCAAAGCGTGTGCGTGCGCGAGCGACTGCCGCGGCCGGGCCGCCGGTTGCTGGCATTGCGGTTGCGCAATCGGCGCTCCTCGTTCGCACTCACGCGCAGCGTCGGTTTCTGGCGCTCGCGGCTCGACCGCCGTACCCCCGAGCTATTGTTGACGATGATCGAGGCGTTGCGTGCCGATCCGAGCCTGGAGGTGCATCTGGTGCCGGCCGCGGTGTACTGGGGTCGCGCGCCGCAGAAGGAGCGCTCGCTGATCCGGCTGCTGGTGTCCGAGGATTGGGTGATCGGCAGCCGCCTGCGGCGTTTCTTCAGCGTGCTGGTGAATGGCCGCAATACTACGGTGCAGCTCGGCGATCCGATCTCGTTGCGCAGCTGGCTCGAGCCCGAGGTCGATACCGCGCTGACCGGGCGCCGCGTAGCGCGCCAGTTGCGCTCGCAGTTCGCACGCCTGCGTGCCGCGCGCATCGGGCCGGATCTGTCACATCGGCGCACGATCGTGGCCGAGGTCCTGCGCACGCGCGCGGTGCGCGCTGCGGTCGCGCAGGAGGTCGGGGAGAAGCCCCGCAGCTCGCGCCGCGCGCTGCTGCTAGAGGCGCGGCGCTATGCCGACGAGATCGCGGCCAACTATTCGCACACCTTCGTGACGTTCATGTCACTGGCGCTGACGCGGCTCTGGAACCGACTCTACGACGGCGTCGAATTTCAGCATGTGGAGACCTTGCAGCAGGTCGCCGAAGGCAACGAGCTCGTCTATGTGCCATGTCACCGCAGTCACATGGACTATCTGCTGCTGTCCTATGCCATCTACCAGCGCGGCTATGCCGTGCCGCATATCGCCGCCGGCCTGAACCTGAACCTGCCGATCGTGGGGCGGCTGCTGCGCAAGGGCGGCGCCTTCTTCATTCGTCGCAGCCTGCGCGGCAGTGCGCTCTACACGACAGTTTTCATGAAGTATCTGGCGGCCATGATGGCCCGCGGGCACTCGATCGAGTACTTCATCGAGGGCGGCCGCAGCCGCACCGGTCGCCTGCTGATACCTATGACCGGCATGCTGTCGATGACGGTGCGCAGCTACCTGCGCGAGCCGAGCCTGCCGGTGGTGTTCGTGCCCGTGTACTTCGGCTATGAGCGCATTCTCGAGGGTCC
>DASYNV010000311.1:0-2275 GCA_036008365.1 Steroidobacteraceae bacterium
GCCATTCGTGAGCCTGAAGGCCACCTCCGGGATGCGCTTCTGATGCGATCTTTGTCCAAATATTCCCAGCTCGCGCAGCCATCGATTCAAGCCGGCCGGCTTCCAACGATTACCATTGCCGGAAAGCAGCAACTGATGCCAGTTGCCGCGGCCGGCGTAGCGCGCGACTTTCAGACCGAACTGTTCTTCGGCGGCACGTTTGACGAGCTCACTGCAATCTTCCGAGCCCGTCGTGTAGCGCATGGGTTGCTGGTTCAGATAGCTGCCATCACCGATGAGCTGCCCGAGAAGTGCGACGCGATCGTCCGGCCACACCTCGGGGGTTGCAGGTTCGGGCGCCGATCGGGCGATGGCAAGGCGATCGCCTGGGCGAAGTTCAGCCACTTGCCGCCAACCGCCAGATGCGTACAGGCGATGCTTCGCGGTCGCGCGAATTTTTCGCCCGCTCGCCAAGACGACCTCGTAAATCGGCTTCTTTCCGACACACCAGACAAGTTCGGACGCGGCGTGCGTGATTCGTCCTGTTTCGGTCATCGACAGAACTTCGGGAGTCTGTCCGACCAGCCCGCGAATCGGAACGCGTCTGCCGTCACTGAGACAGACGAGCGTGTCTCCGGTCACACACTCGCGCAGATCGGACATCACCGGCTTCTTCTCCGTGCGCTGCTCGACCGCGCGATTGAGCTGCGAGAGCGCAATCACCGGCACCGACAACTCCTTCGCCAGCGCCTTGAGACCGCGCGAGATCTCGCTGATCTCGGTGGCGCGATTCTCCTGCGTGCCGGGAACCTGCATGAGTTGCAGATAGTCGACCACGACCAGATCCAGACCGGCCTCGCGCTTGATGCGGCGGGCGCGCGCGCGCAGTTCCGTCGGCGTCAGGCCCGCCGACTCATCGATGAAAATCTTCGATTCGGACAGCTGGCTGGTGGCCGAGGTGATGCGTACCCAGTCATCATCCGAGATGCGCCCGGTGCGAATGCTGTTGAGAGGCACGTGCCCGATCGAGGACAGCATGCGCGTGACCAGCTGCTCGGACGGCATTTCCATGCTGAAGAGCGCCACCGAGGCCCTGATTTCGGGATTCACTGCCGCGTATTCGGCGATGTTGACCGCGAGTGTCGTCTTACCCATCGACGGGCGGCCCGCAATGATGACCAGATCCCCGGGCCGCAGTCCGCCGGTCTTGTGATCAAAATCGGTGAAGCCGGTCGCAAGCCCGCGCAGCTTGTTTGGATTGGTGTGCCACTCATCGATCTTGTCGATCAGCGGCGGCAGCAGCGTACTGACGCGCACGGCGCCGGAACCGAGCCGCGTGCCCTGTTCCGCGATCTCGAATACGCGCGCCTCGGCACGGTCAACCAGCTCGCGCGCCGGCAGGCCCTCGTCACTGAATACCGAGGCGGCGATCGCGCGTCCCGCCTCGATCAACGCCCGCAGCAGCGCGCGCTCGTGCACGATGGCCGCGTAGGCACGCACGTTGGCCGCGGTAGGGGTATCGCGCGCGAGCGTGCCGAGATAGGCGAGACCGCCCGCGTCCTCGAGCTTCGACTGGCGCTCGAGCTGCTCGGATACGGTGACCACATCGCCGGGCCGCCCCATCGCAATCAGCGCGCCGAGTGCCTCGTAGATCAAACGGTGATCGGGGCGATAAAAATCCGCCGCGGTAACCATGTCGGCGACCTGGTCCCAGGCGGAGCCATCGATCAGCAACGCTCCGAGCACCGCCTGCTCGGCCTCGACCGAGTGCGGGGGAGTCAGATTCTCGTTGCCCGGCGCGCCACCATCGCGGCGCGGACGCAGCGGCACACTCATGCGCCCTCCCCATTCAGCTGTGCGGCCACTTCGGTGGTGCCAGCCGGTCGCGGCTTAAGCGCTCAGGCCGCTTCTTCGGCGACGATTATCACCGGCAGCTCGACGTTGACGTCGGCATGCAGATGCAGTTGTACGCTGTGATCGCCGACCACGCGCAGCGGGCCCGACGGCAAGCGCACTTCGCTGCGCGCCAGCGCGTGGCCCGCCTTGGTGCTGTGCTCGGCGATGTCGGCGGTGCCGATCGAGCCGAACAGCTTGCCCTCGGTACCGGCCTTGGCCGTGATCGAGAGCTTGAAGTCCTTGAACGCTTCAGCGCGCTTCTGCGCCTGCGTCAGCTCCTCGTTCGCCTTCGCGGTCAGCTCGGCGCGGCGAGCTTCGAAGCGTGCGATATTGGCCGGGGTCGCCAGCGTCGCCTTGCCCTTGGGCAGCAGATGATTGCGGCCATAGCCGGAGCGCACGC
>DASYNV010000312.1:0-6134 GCA_036008365.1 Steroidobacteraceae bacterium
GCCGAAGAGGTGGTGGGAGCGCGCGTGGACTACTCGCGCCTCGATCGGCCGAATTCTGCGACGCGATTGCGCCTCGGCAGCACCGTGATCGGTGTCAGTCATGTCGGTGATCCGGCCAGCGCGCGCGAAGTCGTGGTGCGCTATGTGCGGCGCGGCCAAACCTACAGCGCCCGGGCGCGCGGCTGCGTGCTGGCGTGCTGGAACATGATGATTCCGTACCTCGTCCCCGAGTTGCCCGAGCCGCAAAAGGCCGCATTGCACGAGCTGGTCAAATCGCCCCTCGTATACACCAGCGTGGCGTTGCGCAACTGGCAGGCATTCAGTCGCCTCGGCGTCGATCACGTATACGCCCCGGGCTCGTACCACTCGACCGTGCTGCTGAATCCGAAGGTCGATATCGGCGTCTATCACAGCCCGACAACACCGGATCAGCCGATGCTGCTGCGCATGGTGCGCGTACCGTGCCACCCTGGGTTATCCGAGCACGAGCAGAACAAGGCCGGACGCGCGGAATTGCTGGCCACGCCGTTCTCGACCTTCGAACGCAACATTCGTGATCAGCTGGCGCGCATGCTCGGCGCAGGCGGATTCGATCCGGCCGCGGACATCGAGGCCATCACCGTCAATCGCTGGCCTCATGGCTACGCGCCGGAGTACAACCCGTTGTGGGATCCGGAGGTGCCGCCCGATCAGAGTGCGAATGTGATCGGCCGGGCGCCCTTCGGTCGCCTGAGCATTGCGAATTCGGATTCCGGCGCCGCGTCGTACACGGATTCGGCCATCGATCAGGCGGATCGAGCCGTCAACGAACTGCTGCGCCGGTACGCGTAGCCAGTGGACTGGGCGAGTCGTGGCAACCGGAGCGTTGCAACTCGCAACGTGGAAGTTGACGCCATCTCGGTAGAGTTGGCCGAGTCCGTCAACCGAGAGGTTGCAATCGAGACGCGTCTGCAACCTGTCGGTTGACGCGGCCCAGGCCTACAGTCCAGAGACCGCCAGTTATGTCTTCCTGCCGGGGCCGTACCTGGCGAGCCATTCTTCGCGAGCGCGACGACGGACTTCTTCTGGATCGAGTGTCGAGGTTTGCTCTCCCGCGCTGCCGAACCTCCGTTTTGGTAGTGGTGGCGCAGGATATCGGCCCATCTTGAGGCTCCAGTAGGCCCACGAACGAGGATCGATTATCCCCGGCGGCGCGTGGTCGAGTGCTTCTCGGAAACCATCGTCAGAAACATATCGCCGTATGACACGCATATCTTGGTGAAGAGCGTAAGTCATCGCGTAAGCCATGCAGTAGCGTGAACTCATCAGGTACCCCGGACAGCTCGACCCACAATCGCCTTTGTGTTGCCGGGAGGATCTCCAGATGTGGCGAGAATTGCTTCATACCGGCGGGGAGTGTCAGGGAGTTCTAGCCTAGTACTCCAATCCCGGCGCCGCGCCATCCGCCGCGAGCGCGCGCACCACTTCGCGCCGCGTCGCGAGCACGTCCGCGAGCGGCGTATGACGCGAGCGCGCGACTTCTTCGGTGGTGAACGGCGGGACGTTGGCGACGAGCTCATCGGCATTGAACTGGGCCGCCACCCAATTCAGCACGGCCGCCAATTGCGCATCGGAAAGGACCGAGCTGGCGGCGCCCGGTACCCGCAGCACGTAGTCGCGCCCGGCAGGCGCGCGCATGTAGCGGGCGAGCGCATGAGCCAGCGGCGGAATCCTGCCCGGCACGCCCTGGCCTTCTGCGCCATGGCATCCCATGCAATAGAGCATGTAATCCTCGCCCGGACTCGCCTGCGCGGTGTCCAGCATCAGCAAGGCCAGCGCACCCCAGAGCCAGCGGCACATCTCATCCGCTCCCGAGCGCCTCGAGCACCGCGGCACGGTGCTCGCGCACGCCAGCGCCATCCAGTCCTTTGCCGCGTTCGGCCGCTATCTCGTCCGCACCGATCGGCTTGACCTCCTGAGCGGCGTGGGCGAGATCGAACGCCACGAAATTCAGCACCGCAGCGAGCTTCTGATCGTCCAGCTGTGAGAACTCCGGCATCTTGAAGCTGTAATGCTTCTGATCGATTGTGATGTCGCCGAACATCCCAAAGAGCACCGTGAGCGCAAGCTGCCGCCGGCCTTCGGCGACGGTCGCGTAGCGCGCCGGATTGGCCAGAAGCGGCGGCGCCAGCGCCGGCTGACCCGCACCGCCGCTGCCGTGGCACACGGCGCAGTTGGCGGCAAAGATCTCAGCGCCATCAGCGTACTGGGGGGCCGCCGCGATGGCACCGCTGCTGCACGCCAATGCCAGCAGCAGCGACAGTCCCGCAACGCGTGCGGCTACCGTCATTGCTCGGATACGCCGAGGATCACCGATACCGAGCAGTGGTAGTTGGCATCTGCGTTCGCCATGCACCAGTTGACATCGTTGTTGCGCGAGAGCCGGTACATCGGCTTCTCGCGCTCATTGCGGTTGCATTCGCAGTTGCCGCAGCTGGTCTTACCGCAGCAATCGTTGTAGGAGACGATGTAGTCGCGGCCGTCATTCGGATTGCGACAGGTACCGATCCAGGTGATCGGCGACGGCGCCGTGCCGGGCGGGCAGGAATGCGATGAGCCGCCGCAGCACGAACACAGGAATCCGTCGATCGCACAATATTTCCAGTACTCGCAGCTCTCCGGATTGTCGATCGCCGACTGGTGCGCTCCCTTGCTCGCGCTCGCGCCGGCCTCGGCCGCCTCACCGCGACTCGAGCGATCGATCGGCAACAGCGGCAGCAGCGCGGCGCCGGTCAGCATGCGGCCGAGCGTGGCCAGGACGCTGCGGCGCGACGTGCGGCGCGCGAGCGAGCGCGAGGAGTCTTCGAACAGTCGGTCGATTGAACGCATCGTCATGCCTTCAGGGATTCAGAAAGAACCAGACGGTCTGCCCCAGCTGTTTTTCCACGTGTCTGAGCCGGCCCGTGAGTGCATCGAACACGGCGACGTCGGATTTGTCGGTGGCGGCGAACATGATCGGCGCAGAATCCTGCGACACCTGCAACGCGACCACCGGTCCGAGCTTATGGGCGGCAAGCGGCCAGCGCGCCACGCGCGCGTGGGTCTTCGTGTCAATCACCCAGATTTCGGTGCCGCCTGCCTTATGCGTGCCTTCGCCGCCGCGGTGCATCGGCACGTAGAGCCGGCCGAGCCCGCGGTGCAGAGCGGCCACGGTCTGCCCGCCCGGCCGCCAATGTTCCTGGTCCTTCTCCGTAGCGCTGAGGATCGACCACGGTTGGCGAAACGCCGGTTGCGGCCCAGAAAGATCAACCTCGTGTACCTGACCGAGAAACGATACGAACAGGTAGCCCTCATTCGTGGGCACACCCTGAACAAATATGGGATCCGTGTCGGCATCGAAGAACGGCTCCGACAGCGCGCGCGAGGCTTCGTGGCCATTGGCATCGAGCGTGACCGTCAGCAGGCGCCCGCTTTCGCAGATCGAGGAAACGCGGTTCGGGCCCGAAGGAATTACCAGCACGCAACCGGCGGTATCGATCTCACCGAGAACGGCCTTGTTTGCCGGATCGAGTACGCCGAAGGAGCTGGCCGGTGTCACATACGAGACGTAGAGGAAACGGCTGTCGGCACTGTAGGCGAGGTTGAAATAGGTCGGCAACGTGTTGGCGCGCTTCGGCGGCAGCACGATCTCGCCCGTGAGTCCGAGCGTGGCGTTATCGACGAATTCCACGACGTCGGTACGGGTGCCATGCGCGCCGCGCGAAAAATAGGTGGTACCGATGACCGTGGTGCCGCCATCGGGCGAGAGGTTCACTCCCGGATTGAAGCCCGCATCGATCTGACCCAGCTCGCGGTAGTGATCGCCGTCAAACAGGTGCACGCGCGCGTCGATCTCGTTGAAGAACGCTTCATCGACCACGTATACCCAGTGCGGGTTTTTGGGACCGAGCTTTTCGACCGTCAGATGCTCGGTGGGCAGCGGCGGCGTAGCCCTGAGATTTAAGGCGCCGAACAGGCACAGCAGTCCTGCGCCGATCAGACCAGTTCGCATCGAAACTCCCTCGCCCACCGGCTGCGCCGGCCTCCACCGGCAGCGAGTCTGTCATATCGAACACTCAACCGAAAGTCAGCCCCGAACGCGCGTTGACCCGGGCACGGCGATGCCTTCAGAATCGTACGATAACTTCATATCGATTATCGATTCATGACAGCGAGAAGCGATGCGGTGCCCCTGCGGCCGCTCTGGTCTGCCACTGCCCCGGCCAGCCCTAAGTTTCCTGAACTCAGCGGCGCACTGCTGGCGCAGGTGGCGATCGTAGGCGCCGGCTACACCGGCCTGTCCGCCGCGCTGCACTTGAATGAGCAGGGACGCGACAGCGTACTGCTCGAGCGACACGAGATCGGCGAAGGGGCTTCCGGACTCAATGGCGGACAGGTCATCGCGGGCGTCAAGAACGATCCGGGTGAACTGCTGCGCCTGTTCGGACCGCGGCTTGGGCCAAAGCTCATCGACACCGTGGGATCCGGCCCTGATCTGGTATTCGAACTCATCCGCAAGCACGGCATCGCCTGCGACGCGGTCCGCACGGGTTGGATACAGGCCGCGACTTCCGAGCGCGAACTGAGCCGTATCCGCGCGCGGGTCGATCAGTGGCGGCGCTACGGCGCCGATGCCGAAGTGCTGAACCGCGAGCAGACTGCGCGCTTGATTGGTTCCGGTTACTACCGCGGCGCGTGGATCGATCGGCGCGGCGGGACCGTGCAGCCGCTGGCGTACGCGCGTGGCCTGGCGCGCGCCGCGCAGTCGGCGGGCAGCAGGATCTACGTGCGCAGTCCCGCGGTCAGGTTGTCGCGCAGCAGCGAGCAGTGGCGTCTTGACACACCGCGCGGCAGCGTCACCGCGCCGATCGTCATAATCGCGACCGATGCCTACACGGATGGCCTGGTGGATCCGCTGCGCCGCAGTCTGGTCGTGGTGCCGTCCTTCCAGGTCGCCACCGCGCCACTGCCGCCGGCGCTGCGCAGCTCGATCCTGCCGCAGCACCAGTCGGTCTCCGACACCGGTCATCTGCTACGCTACTTCCGGCTCGATGCCGGCGGCCGACTGCTGATGGGATCGCGCGGCGCCTTCGATCGCACGCCGACGCCGGAATCGGCACGGCATCTGTACCAGGCGGTGCGGGAGATTTTTCCTCGCCTTGACGGCACCGCGTTCGATTTCCATTGGAGCGGCCTGGTCGCGATCACGACGGATCGCCTGCCCCATCTGCACGAGTTGGGCCCCGGATTGCTCGCGGGCGTCGGCTACAACGGGCGCGGCATCGCCATGGCCACGACCATGGGCCGGCTGCTGGCACGGCTCGCGGCGGGCGAGTCCGCGGCCGAACTGGGCTTTCCGATCACGCCGGTCAGACCGTTGCGGCTGCACCGCTTTGCGCGCCTTGCGGCCCGCACGACCATGCAGTTCCTCAGAGCGAGGGACCGATTGGCGCGCAGACGTGAGAGCCTAAGATAGCGCCATGGGTCTCGACCCGGTCATCGGCATGCTGCTCAGCGCCTCGTTCGCGATCCTGTTTGCGAGCGCCGCGTGGCATAAGTGGCGGGACCTCCGCCGCTTCGACGAAGTGTTTTCGGCTTATGCGCTGCTGCCGCGCGTCCCGAGACTGCGGCTCTCCTGGACGGTGCCGTTGCTCGAGACCGCCGTCGCGCTGGGCCTGCTGTCGGACATCTCGCGCGCCTACGCCGGCGGCGTGGGGGTCGCTCTGCTGCTGAGTTATGCGGGCGCGATGGCGCTGAATCTCGCGCGCGGACGACGCGACATCGCCTGCGGCTGCGGCGGACCCGACGAGCGGCGGCCCATCGCGGCCTGGATGGTGTGGCGCAATCTGCTGCTGGCACTGTTGCTGTCGGGCGCTCTCTGGCATTGGAGCCGGCGCGCGCTGCTGCTCACCGATTGGGGCACGATCGTGTTTGGCATCGCAGCGGCCGTGGTGGTTTATGTTTGTGTCGATCGCCTCGGGCAGCTCGGGCGCCGCGCCAAGGCTCTGCAGGGGACCTCATGACGGCGCTGGCCATATCGAACATCGTACTGTGGGTGGCGGTGCTCGCACTGCTGCTGATCGTGCTGGCGCTGGTGCGCCAGCTCGGCGTACTGC